>NZ_JBVJMV010000025.1:0-123800 GCF_055584025.1 Streptomyces sp. NPDC104309
GGCCCTGTCCTGCCGATCTTCGCGGGCCCGGAACGCCTGGCACGGCACCTCGCCGCGTTGTCGGAGTCGCCCAAGTACGTCCAGTACGAGGACGAACCTCCGCCTTGCGATGCACCGCACCAGACGCCCCGGGCTGATCCACGAAGATCGACAGGACAGGACCTAGGCGCGCCGGTCCGCGCTCACGCGGCGCGGCGCCGTACGGGCGGGCTTCTCCAGGATCTTCAACTTCTGGGCCGAGTCGCAGTCCTGAGCGACTGCCAAGTGAGTGTGCATCCTTCGTTCGGGCACCGGTGGCCTCCAGCGACTTGCTGATGACAGCGAACTGGGCTTCGCCCCCACACATACGAAGGCGGCCACCCTGCGCACAGCGCGGGCGGCCGCCCTCTCTAGTGCCGTAGCAGACAACGTTTGCCCTGTTGTGATGTGACGCACCGTCCGGGTGTTGTGCCGGGCGGCGCGTGGCCGTCACCCTGACTGGGTGGCGGAACGAGTACATGTACGCGAGATCGACGATGACGAGGGCAGACGACTACTGCGGATCATCCGCAGGGGCACCGGATCGGTGGTGACCTGGCGGCGGGCCCAGATGGTGTTGCTGTCCGCCCAGGGCATGCCGGTGGCGAAGATCGCCGGGGTGTCGTTCACCAGCGATGACCGGGTCCGGGATGTGATCCACAACTTCAACGCCGACGGCTTCGACTCCCTTTATCCGAAGTACTCCGGTGGCCGGCCGAAGACCTTCACGCTGCCCGAGCGGCGCGAGATCAAGAAGATCGCCAGGTCGAAGCCGACCGAGCATGACCTGCCGTTTTCGACGTGGAGCCTGTCCAAGTTGGCGGACTTCCTGGTCGCCGAGGGGGTGGTCGACGACATCAGCCACGAGGGCCTGCGCATCCTGCTCCGCGAGGAAGGCGTCTCGTTTCAACGCCTGAAGACCTGGAAGGCTTCCCGCGATCCGGACTACGCGGCCAAGAAGGCCCGCGTCGAACACCTCTACGCGATCGCCGACGGCGAGGTCATACCCGAGGACGACGAGCCTGAAGTCATCTTGATGCCCCACCCGGGCCGGCAATGGGCCGAGCGCGGCGGCAAGCACAAGGACCTCGACCGTGAACCACGCCGGCGACGGCGGGCGACCTACAACCGCTACGGCGGAGTGCGGCACCTGTTCGCCGCCCTGGACCTGGCCAAGGACAAGCTCTACGGCCACATCAAACCGGTCAAGAAGCGGACGCAGTTCCTGGAGTTCTGCCGCTACCTGCGCAGCCTCCACCCGGACAACGTCCGCATCGCGATCGTCTGCGACAACTTTTCCCCGCATCTGACCACGAAGAGGTGCCAGCGGGTCGGCACCTGGGCGGCCGCGAACAACGTCGAGATCGCCTACACCCCGACGAACTCCTCCTGGCTCAACCGCATCGAGGCCCAGTTCACGGCCCTGCGCTACTTCACCCTCGACGGCACCGACCATGCCGACCACAAGGAACAGGGCAGCATGATCCGCCGCTACATCATCTGGCGAAACCACCATGCCGACGACCGGCGCCTACGCGCCGTCGTCGACAGGGCAAACGTTGCCTGACCCGGCACTAGTATGGTCCAGAGCTCAAAATCAGGAGGCAGACTCCGCATCCGCCTTGAGCGCTTCCTTCACCATCTCCTTCAGGTGCGCCTCGTCCTCCTTGCTGAGCGAGGTCTGCACGAGCTGACCACCGAACTTGACGATCTCGGGGATGACCTTGTCGCGGGCGGACTTCCTGACGAGCACGAAGACGGCGGCGGCGCCGGGCCGGAGATTGGCGCTCAGCTCCTTCATGAAGTCGTCATTGACACCGGTGTCGACAACGGTCCCTCCAGCGGCACCGGCCGCGGCGCCGACCGCGGCACCGAGGAACGGCACGAGGAAGAGCAGCCCGATGACGCTCCCCCACAGCGCGCCGCCCGCGGCACCGTTACCCACGTGGTTGACGGCCTGATGCAGCTTGATCTTGCCGTCCTTCTCACGCCGTTCGACGACGACAACGTCCTCCAGCTCGACGAGGTGCTCGCGGTTCATGGACAGCAGCTTGTCCCGGACCTGGTCGGCGGTGGCGAGATCGTCGTAGGCGATGACGAACAGATTGCTCATGCGGCTGACTCCTCCTCGTGGTGCGTTACCGCACCAACCATAGAGGAACTGCTATTAAATAAGACATTAAGTCCGAATGCATCGGCCCTCCGGCCGCTTCAGCCCTCCACCGCTCCCACCACCCGTGCCCGCTCAAGGCTCGCGAGTACCGCGTCGACCGTCTGCTCCACAGTCTGCCCGGTCGTGTCCAGCCAGAGTCCGATCCGCGGCGTCTCCTCCCGCAGCACCCGGTCCAGCGACTCGACCGTCCAGCCGCCCCCGTAGCCGCTCTTGGTGCGCCCGGCCTCCCGCTCGGCAACGGCCCCCGGATCGGGGGCGAGCACGACGACGTACAGCGGCTGCGTCCGTACGAGTTCGACGTAGTCGGCCAACTCCTCGCCCAGCACCACGTCCTGCACCACGGCGGTCCAGCCTTCACCCGCGTACGCGTCAGCCGTCATCGCGGACAGCCGGTACCGGAGCCGGAGTTGGGCGACAGCCTCCTCATACGCCCCCGGCACCATCTCGGCCCGCCCGGACACCACCATCCGCCGGAAGACATCCCCCCGCACATGAACGGCCCGCGGCAGCCGCTCGGCGAGGGCCTGGGCAACAGTGGACTTCCCGGAGGCCATCACACCGGTGATCAGGACAACGGCGGGGCCGGGATCAGCAGGTCGCAACACGATCGCGGTCAGCCCGCGACGGCACTCGCCAGGAAGGCGGTCCACGCGGCGGGGGCGACGGCGAAGGCGGGGCCGTCGACGACCTTGGAGTCGCGGACGTGGACGGTGTGGGGGCAGGTGGCCACCTCCACGCAGGCTTCGCCCTCGTTGTTGCTGTAACTGGACTTGCGCCAGTCGTAGGCGACTTCGACGCAAGCGCCGCCCTCGTTGTTGCTGTAGCTGGACTTGAACCAGGAGAGCTCGGGCCCGGTGGTCACAGTTGCCTCGCCTTCGTTTCGATGATCTCCGCCGACTTCCAGGGGTTGAGCGCCTGGGCCCGCAAGATGCCGAAGAGGTCGAATGTGTCTCCCACCTGATCCGGCCTGGAGATCAACCTATCGCCGCCCTGACCCTCCGCGAAGACCAGATTGCGGCCTTCCGCCGTGCACATCAACTGCATGGGCCCGTTCAACCCCGCGTGGGTGTGCTGATCCGAGGGCATCACCTGCACGGTGAGGTGGTTCATCCGCCGCATGCACTCCAGCAGATGCAGCAACTGCTCCTTCAACACCTCCGCGCCACCGAGCGTCCGGTCCAGGATCGACTCCTCGATGACGAAACCGACGTACGGCGGAGGCGTGCGCATCAGCACCGCCTGCCGTTCCAGCCGCGCCTCGACGTGCCGGACGATCTCGTCCTCGGTGTACGCGGGTTTGCGTGCCCGGTACAGGGCGTACGCGTACGCCTCCGTCTGGAGCAGCCCCGGGATCAGCATCGTCTCGTATGCGCTGATGACGCGCGCCTTCCGCTCCAGCCGCGCCCAGCCCAGAAACTTCGCCGGGTACTTCTCCTCGTCGATCAGCTCGACGCACACCTTCAGCGCACCGCCCGCGTCAAAGACCCGGTCCGCGTCGGCCAGCAGTTCCAGCGTCGGAATACGCTCCGCCCGCTCGACCGCCCCCATCAGCGACTCCGAGATCAACAGCTTGTCCGCAGCGTCCTTCTGCGTGAGCCCGGCCCGTACCCGATGGATACGAATCAGGTCTCCCACAAGCCTCCGCACCTGCGACGGCTCACCACTGGTCCCCACAGCCACCACCACCCTCACCACATCCCGTCGATGTGCATCGCGTCCTCCTGGTCACGCTACGCAGCCGAAGGAATCCTCATAGCCATGACGAGCAAGAATCGCCCCGAATGGGTACCCGCCGCCGGTCTCCACCTCCACCTGACCGGCATCCACTTCGACGCCATCCGGCTGCGCGGCGTACGGGGCGAGGCGGTGCTGCACCACCTCGGAACCCTCACCGAGGGCGAACCGGGCCCGGTCGTACGGGAGATCGCGGGCGGCCGATGGATGTACTTCCTGATCCCGCCCGGGTCGAGCAAGGAGTACGACTGGCCGCCGGGCGCCAGGTGCTTCGGGCCGGCTGCCCGTGACCAGTACGTGGGAATCCCCGCACCGGACGGCAACACGTACCCGCTGAGCTGGCGGTGCGGGGCACCACGGGAAGGGGAGTTCGTGGACGTGGAGCTGCTGTACGGGCTGGTGATGGCGCAGCTGGCGCCGGAGGAGGGCTGAGGCGGGCGCGGGTAGGTAAAATGACCGTCAGCTGCCGACCCTGGCGCGGAATGCGTCCATGGTCATGGTCTTGTCCGCGCTCGGGAGCGTGACGGTCTGCTTCTTGCCGAAGTCCAGGTAAGTCGTGCTGCTGGTGCGGCCGTCGCGCGTCGACTTCAGCTTCAGCAGATACGCCGGGTCCTTGGCGCTGACGTAGTAGGTGTCCGTGGCGGACGCCGACGCGGACACCTTGACGGCACGCGCCGGGGTGCCGTTCACCGTGGCGTCGTCGGACGGGGCATAGCGTCCTGTGGAGGACAGAGCGAAGTACGCGTCGCAGCCCTGCCCCGACTTCGTGGTGACATACGTGTCGTCCAGGTCGGCGGGGACGGTGATCTCCTGGCCCTGCTGCTTCAGGCTCGCGGCGAACAGGTTGGAACTGATGTAGGTCACGCCGTCCTGGCAGTACATGTTGCCGCCGATGGTGCCGCTGACCTCGATGCGGAGACCATGTTCCGGGTTCCACGTCATGCGCTGGAGGGCTCCGTCGTACGCGGTCGAGGTCCCGACCGCACTGAAGGTCGTGGTGCGCATCGTCTTGTTCACGGCCTCGATGCGCGCGGCGGCCGAACCGCCGGTCGCGTCATCCGCGGCAGCCGAAGTGGACTTCTTGTCAACGGAGTTGTCGCTGCAGGCGACCGCCCCCGCCAGGAGCAGGGCGGCCACGGCTGCTGTACGCAAGGGAAAAGACATGAACGGTCCTTCTGCTAGGGGAGGGTGACGCGCGGGCACGAGTGGGCGGCGGCCGTCGCGTCGAGGAAGTTCTGGAACGTGGCTTTCTTGACCTTCGCGTACGCGCCCCAGTCGCGGTGGACGCTGTCGATCAGGGCCCCCTCGTATTCAGTGTTCCAGTGCGCGGAAAAGTGCACGTCACTACTGTCACAGTGGAGAACGACCTGGTCGCTTCTCGCAACCCCCTTGTCGCCAGGGAGCGCTTTGAAGCCGTACGGAAACTTCTGAGCCGCCTCGACGAAATTCTTGTCCGACGTCACGGCAAAGGAAACGGCCCCCTTGGCCGACCCCGCCAGGCTCAGGTCACACGCCCACGTGTCGGCACTTCCGTCGTTCACCTGCTCCAGGTCCGGTTCGGCCCGGGAGACGACCACGGCCGCCTTCGGCAGCGCGAAGCCCCGCACTCCACACACGTTCTGGACATCTGTCGTCCGCGAGGCGTACGGGGCTGCGAGATCGGGGGCGGCCGAGAGCTCCGCCGTGCCGCAGCCGGCCTTGTCGGCGACCTGCCGCGCCGAGCGGGTCAGCAACCGGGCCAGACCGGCCGCGTCCACTGCCCCCTTCTGCACCTCGGCTTCCACGATCGCCACTCCGCTGCCGTCCTGCCAGCTGCCGAACTTGTCCCAGCAAGGCTTCGGCAGGACCACGTACCCGCCAAAGTCCTGCGACACGGCACCGGTCACGCCTCCCTTGAAGTAGGACCGGGCAGCTGATCGTGTCGGTACGGGTCCTGCCCCCCCCGTCGTCGTCAGCGGTGCGGCAGGTCGGCTCCCTGATATGAAGCCGGTCAGGGGCATCACCGCTGGCGGGAGCTGGAGCCGGGGGGATCGGTCGGAGGGGGCGCATAGGTCGGGTGCGTGGGCTGCTGGTGAGGCTGGGATTGCTGGTGCGGGTTGAGGTGCGGAGGCTGGTCCGGGTACGCGGGCGGTGCGGCTCCGGCGGCGGACCCGCGGCGGCGGGAGCGGATGGCCAGAGCGGTGACCACTGCGCCGATGAGCGCGGCTCCGCCGATGCCTAGGCCGATCCAGAGGCCGGTCTTGCTGCTGGTGTCGCCGGATACCGGGGCTGCTGCGGCAGGCTTGTCAGTGTCCTTTGAACTTCCGGTCGCCTTGGAAGGCTCGACGGAGGAGCTGGGGCTCTCGGCCGCCGCGAGATCGGGGAGCGGGTACACATCCGCCGGGCCGGGGTCGCCCGGGGTCTTCAGGGCGATGCGGGGGCGGACGATCCCGTAGCCGATGTAGTCCGTGCGCTCGTCGCCACTGATTGGGCCGCCGGCCGTGTTGAGCATGACGCGCAGAACCTGGTTGTTCGTCCAGTGGGGGTGCTTGGACCAGATCAGGGCGGCGGATGCGGAGGTGATGGCGGTGGCATCGCTGGTACCGCTGCTCTTGCACAGCTGAGTACCCCCACTGCAGGTGTGGACCATGTCCACGCCCGGGGCGGACAGATCGACCTGTGGACCATACTGAGAGGACTTGGCCCTCTTAAGGTCCTTCCCGACCGCCCCCACGCCGACGACGCCAGGAGTTCCGGCCGGGTACTCGATCGCGTTTCCCTCGTCAGCGCTGTTCCCTGCGGCTGCGAAAACGAGCGATCCCTTGCCCAGGGCGTACTTCACGGCATCCGTCAGACGTTGCGATCCCACATTGTTACCGAGAGAGATATTAATTACTTTGGCGCCGTTGTCAGCCGCAAAACGAATCCCTGCAGACACGTCGTCGTTGAAATTTTCATCCCCTGTCGCCCCATTGACTTTTCCGAAGTTATCCCTCACGCGAATGGGGAGAATTTTACTCGTCGGCGCTAGCCCAAAGGCACCGCCCCCGCCGCCGGAATCGCCCGTCCCGGCGATGAGGCCAGCCATCCCGGTCCCGTGATTGTCGTAATCGGCGTGCTCATCGCCCGGAGAGTCTGCCGCCAGGTCTTTCCCTTTGAGTACACGCCCTCGGAGATCAGCGGTTGACGCATCGACACCTGAATCAATAACGGCGACGGTAACGTTTTCTCCCGTACTCGACGCCCACATCTGATCGGCCTGCATCACGTCCAGATGCCACTGCCTCGCACGAACAGAATCCGCGGACACAGGGCTGGCGCCCACCAGTAGCGACGCCGCTACCGCGGATACGACGGTTCCACGACGGATGACCGCTGCACTGCTGGTACGCATCCAATTCCCTCTGTCTGTTTTCCTGCTGCTCAGTCGATCACTGGTGGGACAACCCGTCGGCTGCCCTGCTGCCACGTCTCTTCGTCCTCGACGAGATAGTCCAGCCGCTCACGTTCGTCACGGCGCGGCTCCCCGGCACGCTGAGGAGTTGCCGCTCCGCCGCGCCCCATCTGACCGCCCGCGCCCCGCACCAGACCGGTGCCTCCAGGAGTGAACGGGCGTGCAGATGTCCGCCCTGGCTGCTGCGGACGACCTCCCACCATGCCCCCGGTCTCCCCGGCAAGTCGGCGGCCACCCACGTTTCCGCTCTGGCCACCGCTCCCGACTCCGCTCATTCCCGCGCCGCGCCCCATCGCTCCACGGCCGGCGTGTGTGCCCTCGCCACCGATCACGGTGCCACGAGGAAGACCTCCCCCAGGCCGCCCGGACGTCTGCGCGGCCGGACGGCCACCGACGATCCCACCGTCTCGGGACGGGCGACCGACCGGGCTCGCGCCCGTATTCCCGTTACCCGGAGGCATCGGTGGACGGGGGATCCCAGTCGTCCTCCCGCCGGTGTTCGTCGGCTGAGGCCCTCCACCAATGACGGGCGGCAGAACAGCAGGCGTAGTGAGGAATGCATCGGGCTTGCCCGGCCCGGGAGTTACGGACGGACCCGGCACAGGAATTGACGGAGCCGTCGTCGGCAGCGTCTCAACACTGTCGATCTCCATGTCCACCGGCGGCCGCACCACACTGGCGACCGGTGCCGTCACGCTCGCGTACGTGGACGACGGCGTTGTCACGCCGCCCACCGCTCCGTGACCGCCCACAGGCGTCGAGAAGCTTCCGGCATAGGCACCGGCAACTTCCCCCGCCGACCCCCCGCCGGAGATGCGTTCGTTGGTGTCGCTCCGCTTGGCCCGTGTGTCCTCCGGCGCGATCACCTGCGGCGGCGGCGGAAACTCGGGCTTCTCCAGCTTGCCGAAGCCTTCGACCGACTGGGAGTACGTCTGGGAGAGCTTCCTCATCTCCGCAGCCGCCGCCTCCCGCTCCTCGGTCAGCTTCCGCACCAGAGCCGTGGCATCCGGATCGTTGTGATTCTGGAGAGCAGCCTTCATCGTCGCCTCCGGATCCCCCTGCGGACGCGGTGTCGCCGCCTTGGCCAGGGCGATCGCGTCAGCCGCGTGGCTCAGCTGCGTCGATGCCCCTTTGCTGTAGAGACCGAGACGCAGCGTCGCGTTGGCCAGGTCCGCGCTCCAGGTACGGAACGACTCCGCACCCTGCCCCTTCCATTCCACGATCTGCGGACGGGTCTTCAGTTCCTCACCGATCTTGTCGATCTCCGTCGCCGCGGTCGCCAAGCGGTCGGCCACAGCTTTGACGGCCTCGCTGTTGGCTTGCTCCAACCACGCAACCAACTGCACGTGGGACATGCCCTCGAACGATGTCGTACTCATCCCGCTCCCCCGTTCATACCAGCGATCGCCAGGTGATCTTCATCGCCATCACGCGGCTCCGGTCTCCTTCGTCGGCGAAGGCTGGGGAGTCGTCGCCGGCTGCCCACCGTCCTGCTTGCCCTCGTTCGGAACCGGGTTGTACTCACCCTCATAGTGCTTCTCCGCGCCCCACTTGATGGCGAGCATGCGGTCACGGATGTCGTCGTCCAGATTCTCGTAGCCCTTGTGCGCCGCCAGGACCGCGATGCCCAAACCTTCTATGGAGTCCGACAGCAGCTTCGATAAGGTTTCCAGCTCCGCAACAACCTTCTGGTACGCGGTGTGCAGGCCGGATGCCTCTGCCCACGCAGGGTCGCCGAACTGGGTCGCACCGATGGCGACTTCGCCCACCTTCTTCGAGTCTGCCGGGGATGCCTTGAGATCCCGAAGCAGTTCGTCGATGCGGTCGCGGAACTTCGTGAACGACGACAGTTCGGTGACCAGATCGCCAACGGCCTGCGGTGCCACCGCGCCGATCGCTCCGATGCCGCCCATGACAGCCAGTGGATACGCCGAAGACTCCGCCCCCGGATCGCTCTGCCCCATAACGCCCTCCCCCGTTTAGCAACAGCCGATTACCGCTTCAGCTTCGGGCTCACCTTAGCCAGCAACGGTGACAGTGGGCGCCTCCGGGTTGCATCCGCAACCCGGATCGCGCCATCCGTGCAGGGCTCAGGACTTGGGGGCTGCCACCGCCGCCTGGGGCCTGATCGGGAGGCGGTTGATCGGGCGGCCGGTGGCGGATCGTACGGCTGCGGCCACGGCGGCCGGGGACGTCACCACCGGGATCGCCGAGGCGGGCTTGGCGCCGAAGGGAGCGACCACGTCTCGTTCTTCGACGAGTTTGACGATGCGAATGTCCGGTGCGTCCAGGGAGGTCGGCAGCGCGTAGCCGGTGAGGTCGGGGTGGCGGATCAGGCCTCGGGCGCCGCGGAGGTTCTCGGTGAGGGCGGCGCCGCCGCCGCCCTGGGTGATGCCCGCCTCGATACGGGTCGCCAGCTGGGACGGGTTGAGGACCCGGCCGACGTCCTGGGCGACCGCCATCTCCACAACCCGTACGGAGCCGAGTTCGATGTCGACGTCCACCACCGCGCGGATCGCACAGAAGGCGAGGCCGATGAAGGCATCGCTCTGGCCCGACTCGTCCAGGGACTCGATGGCCCGACGGCGGGTTGTTCGTACGGACCGCCCAGCCCTCGATGAAGGCGTGCGGTGCGAGGCGGTGCTGCAGCACCTCGGGACGCTCACCGAAGGCGAACCCGGCCCGGTCGTACGGGAGATCGCGGGCAGCCGGTGGACGTACTTCCTGATCCCGCCCGGATCGAGCAAGGAGTACGACTGGCCGCCGGGCGCCAGGTGCTTCGGACCGCCCGCCTGTGACCAGTATGTGGGAATCCCCGCACCGGACGGCAACACACCCCCGCTGAGCTGGCGGTGCGCGGCACCGAAGGAAGGGGAGTTCGTGGACGTGAAGCTGCTGTACGGGCTGGTGATGGCGCAGTTGGCCCCGGAGGAGGGCTGAGGCGGGTGCCCGGATGCGCCATTGCACTGTGCCATGTCACATGGTTCACTCGCGGGCAATGAGGCCGGCTCGGGAGGTGCCGGGTGTCCGCACGGTCGATCGAGGAGACCTTTGCCGCGCCGGCTGAACCCCTCTGCGCCCATGGCCTGACGGCCCGCCCCGCTGTCCCGTGTCAGGATCGGACCCCACCATGACCATCACCGACATCCGCACCGTCGACTATCACGCCGGCGGTGAGCCGTTCCGGATCGTCACCGACGTGCCCGGGATCGCGGGCGACACCGTGGCGGACAAGCGTGTGAGCGCGATCTCCGATCCCGGGATCGACGGGCTGCGCGCCCTGCTGTGCTCCGAGCCCCGCGGCCACGCCGGCATGTACGGCGGGTTCATTGTTCCGCCCGACGACGCGGGGGCCCATTTCGGTGTGCTCTTCTGGCACAAGGACGGTTTTTCGACCGCCTGCGGTCACGGCACCATCGCTCTTGGTGCGTGGGCGGTGCGTAGCGGCCGGGTTCCGATCGATCCCAGCGGGGTCACGGAGGTGGTGATTGACGTGCCCTCGGGGCGGGTCCGCGCCCATGTGGCCACCGACGGCGACCGGGTCGTCAGCGTCGACTTCGTCAGTGTTGCCAGCTACGTCCTGCACGACGAGGTGGCGGTCCCGACCTCGCGCGGGGAGATCCGGTGCGGGATCAGCTTCGGCGGCGCGATTTATGCTCACGTCCCGGCCGCAGCGGTCGGCCTCGACGTGAGTGTGGCCTCGCTTGCCTCGCTGATCGAGCTGAGCCGCGAGATCAAGAGCTTCCTCAACCCCACCGCCTTCGCCGGGCACCCGCTCGACGACAGGCTGAGCGGCATCTACGGCGTCATCTATATCGACGACCAGGGAATCGGCCCGGACGGCAGCCTGCGGCAGCGCAATGTCACCGTGTTCGCCGACGGTGAGGTCGACCGTTCGCCCTGCGGGTCGGGCACCTGCTCGCGGGTTGCCGCGTTGCATTCCACCGGCCGGCTCAAGCCCGGCCAAGTGCTCGCGCACAGCTCGATCACCGAGACGACCTGGCTTGCGCGGGTGCAAAGGACCACGCACGAGGCAGGCCGGGAGGCCGTGGTGCCGGTGGTCACCGGTCGGGCCTACCAGACCGGCGAGCACCGGTTCGTCGTCGACCCCGACGACGACATGGTGCCGGGTTTCGTGCTTCGTTGAGGGAGAGTCACAACGTCAGCGCCCTATGCAGTTAGGCGCTGGAGTCGGCCGCAGGGAGGCCGCATGCCCTCGGCATTCTCCGAGGGAGATTCCGAGGGAGATTCCGAGGGAGATATGGAATTCGACTCAATGGCGGCAGCGCCCGGAGACGGCACCGGAACCGATGCGGTCTCCGGGTCGCACCCGCAACCCGGATCGCACCATCCGTACAGGGCTCAGGACTTGGGCGCCGCCACCGCCGCCTGAGGTCGGATCGGAAGGCGGTTGATCGGGCGGCCGGTGGCGGCTCGTACTGCTGCGGCCACTGCTGCCGGGGAGGTCACCACCGGTACGGCTGAGGCGGGCTTGGCGCCGAAGGGGGCGACCACGTCTCGTTCCTCGATGAGTTCGACGATGCGAATGTCCGGTGCGTCCAGGGCGGTCGGAAGAGCGTAGCCGGTGAGGTCGGGGTGGCGGATCAGGCCGCGGGCGCTGCGGAGGTTCTCGGTGAGGGCCGCGCCGATGCCCTGGGTGATGCCCGCCTCGATGCGGATCGCCAGCTGGGCCGGGTTGAGGACCCGGCCGACGTCCTGGGCGACCGCCATCTCCACGACCCGGACCGAGCCGAGTTCGATGTCCACGTCCACCACGGCGCGGATCGCGCAGAAGGCGAGGCCGACGAAGGCGTCGCCCTGGCCCGACTCGTCCAGGGGCTCGGTCGGGTGGGGGCGGCACTGGGCGGTGGCCCAGAGTTCCTTGCCGTGCATCTCTTCTGTGACGGTCGTGGACAGCACCCCGTCGTACGAGGTGATCTTGCCGCCGGCGATCTGGAGCAGTTCCGTGGACATGCCGAACTTGTGGGCCAGGGGCTGGAGAAGCTGCGTCCGGACCATCTTGGCGGCGCGTTCCACCGCTCCGGCCGAGACCCAGGTGTGGCGGCCGTGCGTCGCGGGGCCCGCCGGGGGCTGGTCGGTGTCGACGGACGCTACATGGACCTCTTCGATGCCCAGGGTCTCCTGGACGACCTGGCGGGCGAGCGTCGAGAAGCCCTGGCCCGTTTCGACCGCGGCACAGATGACCGTGGCGACGCCGTCGTGGACCCTGACCGTGGCCGTGGAGACCTCGTCGGCGCCCTCCGCTCCGAGCATGTGGACCATGCCGAGCGCATAGCCGACGCCCCGGCGCACCGCACCGGGCTCGCCCGCGCCCTCCGGGCCACCGGGGAGCAGCCAGTCGTCCTCCGGGGAGTCCTTGGGAAGGGCGGGGAGCGGGAAGTCACGTACGGAGGTGAGGAGTTCGGACACCGGCGCCGGACAGGTCACCGTCTGGCCGGTGGGGAGGATGTCGCCGGTGGACAGGGCGTTGCGCAGGCGCAGCTCGGCCGGGTCGATGCCGAGCTTGGTGGCCAGCTTGTCCATCTGGCCCTCGTACGCCGCGCAGACCTGCATCGCGCCCTCGCCGCGCACATGGCCGGACGGCGGGTTGTTCGTACGGACCGCCCAGCCCTCGATGAAGGCGTGCGGGACGACGTACGGGCCACAGGCGAAGGCGACGGCGGCGGCCAGCGACTCGGACGAGGCGTCGGCGTACGCGCCCGCGTCGAGCAGGATCTGCGCCTCGACCTTCACCAGCCGGCCCTCGGCGTCCGCGTGGTGCCGGTAGCGCAGGAGCGTCGGGTGGCGGTGGGCGTGGCCGAGGAAGGACTCCTCGCGGGTTGCGGCCAGTTTGACCGGGCAGCCGGTACGCAGGGCCAGCAGGCCCAGCGGGAGCTGGAAGCCGGGGTCCTCGCGGTCGCCGGTCGCGCCGGGGACGCCGGTGACGACGACCTTCACCCGGTCCGGTTCGAGACCGAAGCAGGCGGCGGCGAGATCGCGATCGGTGTGCGGGTCGGTGGAGGCCGTGTAGATCTCCACGCCGCCGTCGGGCCGGGGCACGGCGAGTCCGGCCTCGGCGCCGATCGGGGCCGGGTCCTGACGGCCGATGCGGTACAGGCCCTCGACGATGACCTCGCCGGTGGCCTCCGGGTCGCCGTAACGCAGCGGGATGTGACGGATCAGATTGCCGTCGGGGTGCAGCGGTTCGGCGGCGAAGGCCTTCTCCGGGTCGGTGACCGGTTCCAGGACCTCGTACTCGACGGCGATGGCCGCGGCGGCGAGCCGGGCCGTGTCGGGGTGGTCGGCGGCGACCGCGGCGATCGGCTCACCGTGGTGGCGGACCAGGTCGGAGGCGAAGACCGGGCGGTCGACGACCCTGCGTCCGTACGCGCCCTCCCCCGGGACGTCCGCGTGCGTGATGACGGCCCGTACTCCTGGCATCTCGGCGGCGCCCGAGGTGTCGATGGACAGGATGCGGGCGTGCGGGTGCGGGGAGCGGAGGACGGCCGCCCACAGCAGGCCCTCGGCCCAGAGGTCGGCGGCGTACGGGAAGGTGCCCTCGGTCTTGGCGCGCGCGTCGGCGGCCGGGAGGGAGACGCCGAGGCCGAGCGCGGGCGGCTCGGTGTCGGGTCCTTCCACCGGGGGGGCGGTGATCCGTGTGCTGGTCGCGTTGGCAGCGGTGGCTGCGTCGTTGCTCACGCCATGCCTCCGTCCTGCGAGTGCGGCTGGACACCACCGGCGCCGGCGGCGGCCTGATGCGGAATGCGGGCCTCGTCGGACTCCGGGGACAGGGAGTCCGACGAGGCGGGTCCGGCGCCGGCCTCACGGCCTGCGACGACCTCGTTCACGGCGTCGAGGACGCCCCGGTAGCCGGAGCAGCGGCAGAGGTTGCCGCAGAGTGCCTGACGCGTCTCCAGTTCGCTGGGGGCGTGGTTGCCCTCCAGGAGGTCGTGGACGGTCATGGCCATGCCGGGGATACAGAAACCGCACTGGACGGCACCGCACTTGGCGAGGGCGCGCTGGACGTCGGACGGCTCACCGTCCACGGCCAGGCCTTCGACCGTACGGACCTCGCTCCCGGCCGTGATCGCCGCGGGGACCAGGCAGGAGGCGACCAGACGGCCGTCCACCTGGACGTTGCAGGCGCCGCACTCGCCCTGTGAACAGCCGTCCTTGGCGCCGGCGAGACCGAGACGCTCGCGCAGTACGTAGAGCAGCGACTCGCCGATCCAGGCGTCGGTGACGGGGCGGTCGGCGCCGTTCACGTGCAGGACGTAGGAGGTGGCGGGGTGCTCGCTGGGGACATTGAGAGGCTGGGCTTCGAGGGGCTGGGCTTCGAGGGGCTGGGCCTCTACGCGCTCGGCTTCGAGGGGCTGGGCCTCTACGCGCTCGGCTTCGAGGGGCTGAGCTTCTACGGGTTCGCCTTCGAGGGGCTCGGCTTCGTGGGACTGGGTTTCGGGGCTCTGCTCTTCGGGGGATCGCGCTTCGACGGGGTGGGCTTCGGAGGTCTGCGCTTCGAGCAGTGGGGCCTCCGGCAGTGGCGCGTCTCCCGGGGCGCCCCGGAGGGGCGTGTCGGAGTCCGTGTCGGAGTCCGTGTCGGTTGTCGCACCCGGCTCCGCGTCGGGCGCCGTGCCGGTCGACGGCTCGGCCGGGCGCTGCTCGGGCAGGCTGTCGACCGCCGGCGCGGCGTCGGCGGCGGGGACCTGCGTGAGGTCCACCCCGAGAGCGGGGGTGTCTCCGGCAGCGGGTGCGGGGCCGTCCTCCACGGCGGTGACGGGTGCCTCCGGTGCCGCCCCGGATGCCTGCGGGGACTCCTCGTACGCCACAGAAGACGTCTCGGACGCCGTCGCGGAAAGCTGTGAGTCCGGCGCGGAAAGCTGTGAATCCGGCGCGGAATCGGCTTCCGGCGCGTGCTGCGGCTCGGTGTCCGCGCCGAGGTCCGGTTCCACCGCGTGCTCAGGCCCGACTTCGGCCTCGGACTCCGCGACCGGCTGCTGTGTCGCCCACGGTGCGGGCGCACCGCCCGGCAGCGTGGCCGGAGGAGTCCGGTCCGCGTACCACTGGGAGGCCAGAGCCGAGGCCGCGAACTCGCCGGACTCCTCCGGGAGGTCGCCATCGGCGACCGGAATCGTCCACTGGCCGGTGTGGCCGGACTGGCCGGTGTGGCCGAACTGGCCCGTGTGGTCGGCCGGTCCGGACTGGCCGGTGTGGTCGGCGTGATTGATGTGACCGGCCGAACCACCGTGGCCAACTGGACCACCGTGGTCACCATGAACACCGTGGTCACCATGAACACCGTGGCCGACCGAACCGCCGTGGCCGGTGTGACCGCCATGGCCGGTGTGACCACCGTGCTCGACATGACCACCGTGCTCGACATGACCACCGTGCTCGACATGACCGCCGTGCTCGACATGACTGCCCTGGTCGGCATGACCGCCCTGGTCGGCATAGCTCGTATGGTCCGCGTGCCCGCCGAACTCCCTGGGTTCGGCGGCCTGCGCGGACTCGGTGAAGTTCCACTGGCCGGTCGCGGCCGACGTTCCCCCGTACTGCTCCTGCGGCGGATACCCGTACCCGTACTGCGGCTGCTGCTGGTTCGGGTCCGGCCAGTGCACCGCGTCGGGTTCCGGCTGCTCCGCTCCCGTACCCCGCTCCTGCTGGCCCTGTGTCTGTACGACCCAGCTGCCCGTGGCCGCCGGGTCGAGTCCGACCGCGGGTGTCAGCGGCACGATCATCGGCGGTACGTAGCCCTGGCCGGGCGCCGCCAGCGGGATGTTCGCCAGGTCCTCCGGCGGCAGGTGGACGAAGGCGGTCGCCTCGGCGTCGTACTCGCCGCCCTGCGGCGTCGGCTGCCAGCCCCCGTGCTGCGGCTGCTCCCGCTGCCCGTGCTGTTCGTTGTGTTCCTCGTTGCTCACGACAGTGCCCTCCCCAGCGCGCGTCGGGCCAGCGCGGCGACGGTACGCCGCAGATGCAGTACGGCGGGGGGCAGCGGTGGCGCCTCTCCCCCGTCGGCGGGCGGTGCCTGGTCCGGGATGCAGGCCGCGGCGACGTACTCGCCGAAGGCGGCCAGCGCGTCGGGGGCCAGGCCCCGTTCGCCGTCCCAGTCGATCAGTGAGGCGATCCAGCGTTCGGCCTCCAGCGGGCGCAGCGGCATCGGAGCGATGGCGCCGACCGCGCAGCGCACCCCGCGCCGGGCCGGGTCGAGGACGATCGCGACGGATGCGGTGGCGCGGCCGGGACCGGTGCGGCCGGTGGCCTTCAGAAAGACCTGGGGGGCGTGCAGCAGCGGTACGCGGACGAAGCCGATCAGTTCGGCGGGTTCGAGCATGTCGCGGCCGGCCAGCAGGTGGGAGACCGGGATCTCGCGGCGGGCGCCTCCCGGGCCCGCGATGACGAGTTCGGCCTCCAGAGCGGCGAGCACCGGCAGGGCGTCACCGGTCGGGGCCGCGGTGGCGATGTTGCCGCCGAGCGTTCCGGCGTTACGGATCTGGGGCGGGCCCGCGGCGCGCGCGGACGCGGCCAGGGCGGGGATGAGGGCGGCGAAGTCGGGCCGCCCCATGCGTGCGTGGGTGAGTCCGGTACCGAGCAGGGCGTGGCCGTCCTGGTAGTGCCAGCCGCGGAGCTCACTGATCCGGCCCAGGCCGACCAGCCCCGAGGGGCGCAGCAGCCCCTTGTTGACAGCCGACATCAGGTCCGTCCCGCCTGCCACAGGAACGGCGGCGGGCATGGCGCCGAGTGCCGCCACGGCCTCGTCGAGCGAGGCCGGCAGCGTCACCGACTGCGTCGCCTGCGGTGCGTGCATGGTCAACCCAGCTGCCCCTTCCCGGTGTCCCGGCTGTCCGGCTCGTTTCGCCGTACGGTACGTGCTCAAAGCCTGGACGTGGCAACTCTGGCACATCTTCCGAGCGGACCGACGCGAGGGTCCACGAAGGGCGTATCCGTCCTCGGCCTGGGGGATGATCCCGATTCGCCCCGCTTCCGTGCGGAGTGTGAATTGCTGCCTCCCGGCGGGCCTCGCACGGGTCGTTCGTGCTGGGGCGGCTCCGTTCCGAGGGGGCGCGTACCGCCGGGGCGCGTACCGCCGGGGCGCGTACCGGTGGGGTGGGGGCGCGTCCGTGGCACGCGTACCGGGTGACGCGCGCCGGCCGTCACGCCCCCAAGGAGCGTGACGGCCGGTCCCGAGCGCGGCCGGGATCACACGTTCGGGGGCGGTCCCTCAAGAGGGCGTCCGAGGACGCCGGGGCGCTGCTGCCGGGGCAACGGGCCGCTCGGTGGCCGGTAATCGACGCCGAGGGCGTCCAAGCGGGCGTAGTGCGTGGTCATCCGGCGTTCGAAGTCGGCGAAGTCCCGGTCGGCGGGGGCGGGCAGGGGCGACCAGGCGACCTCCGCGAACGCGGCGAGGCGCGGGAAGACCTGGTAGTCGACGCGGGCCCGGTTCTGCATGACCTCGGTCCACACATTGGCCTGGGTGCCGAGGATGTGACGGGCCGCCTCCTCGGAGAGGCCCGCGGGCACGGGTTCGAATCGGTAGACGTCCTCCAGGGTGCGGATGAACCCGATGGGCATCGGCTCGTCGGGGCCGCCGTCCTGACGGTGGTCCAGGTACACGTGCTGCTCCGGGCACATCACGACGTCGTGTCCGGCCTCGGCGGCCGTGACGCCTCCCCCGTACCCCCGCCAGGACGACACGGCGGCGCCCGCCGGGAGGCCGCCTTCGAGGATCTCGTCCCAGCCGATCAGGCGACGGCCGCGCGCGGTGAGCCAGGTGTCGAAGTGCCGGATGACCCAGGACTGCAGTTCGTCCTCGTTGGCCAGGCCGAATTCGTCGATCCGGGCCTGGGCGGCCGGGGACTCCTTCCACTGGTCCTTGCGGCACTCGTCGCCGCCGATGTGGATGAACGGCGAGGTGGCGGCGGGAAAGAGGTCCAGGACCTCTTCGAGCACGCCCTCGAAGAAGCGCAGGGTGTTGTCAGTGGGGGCGAGTACGTTCGCGTTGATGCCCCAGGTGTCCCAGACGGAGAGGGTGGTGGTGTCGATGACGTCGGTGTTGCCCAGTTCGGGGTACGCGGCGATGGCGGCCTGCGAGTGGCCCGGGATGTCGATCTCGGGGACGACCCGGATATGCCGCTCGGCCGCGTACGCGACGATCTCGCGGATGTCGTCCTGGGTGTAGTGGCCGCCGTGCGGGGTCTCGTCCCACAGCTCGGAGGCCCGGTGGCCGTGCTTGGTGCGGGCGCGCCAGGAGCCGACCTCGGTGAGCCTCGGGTAGCGCTTGATCTCGATGCGCCAGCCCTGGTCGTCGGTGAGGTGGAAGTGGAAGACGTTCAGCTTGTGGGCCGCGAGGAGGTCGAGGTAGCGCAGGACGTCGTCCTTGGGCAGGAAGTGCCGTGCCACGTCGAGCATCATGCCGCGCCACGGGAAGCGGGGCCTGTCCTCGATGTCCGTGAAGGGGACGACGCGCCGCGTGCCGGGGTTGATCGGGGCCCGGCGGAAGGCTTCGGGGCCCAGGAGCTGGCGGAGCGTCTGCGCGCCCCAGAAGACTCCTGCGGCGCTCCCTCCGGTGATCTCCACACACCGGCGGCCGGGCTCGGCGCCCAGCCGGTAGCCCTCGGGCTCCAGGGCCGGGTCGATGCGCAGTCGGATGGTGTGCGTGGCGTCCTCGCCGCCCGGTGCGAGGGGCAGGCCGAAGGCGGCTCCGAGCGTGGAGCGCAGCCAGCGTTCGGTGTCCTCGGTACCGGGGGCCGCCGTGATGGTGGTGATCGGGTCCAGCGGGAATCCGTCCTGCCCCGCCGCGTCACCGGAATCAGCCGCGTCACCCGCGTGCACGGGTGCCGGGATCAGCGCCGGGATCAGTTCCATGGCCATGGCGTCAGTCCTTTACCGCTCCGCCGAGTCCCGAGACCAGGCGGCGCTGTACGAGTACGAAGAAGACCAGCACGGGAATGGTCATCACCGTCGAGGCTGCCATGATCCCTCCCCAGTCGTTCTCATCGGGTTTGAAGAAGACCAGCAGCGCCATCGGGAGCGTCGACTGGGAGGTGTCGCTGATGATGAACGACTTCGCGAACAGGAAGTCGTTCCAGGTCGAGATGAACGAGAAGACGCTGGTGGCCACCAGGCCGGGGAAGACCAGCGGGAAGAGGATCTGCCACAGGAAGCGGGCGCGGCTCGCGCCGTCGATCCAGGCGGCCTCCTCCAGCGCCTCCGGGACGGCCTTGACGAAGCCGCGCAGCATCCAGATCGCGAACGGCAGCGAGAAGGCGAGGTGCGGCAGGATCAGCGAGCCGAGCGTGTTCAGCTGGCCGAAGTCCCGCATCAGGAAGAACAGCGGGATGGTCAGCGCCTCGACCGGCACCATCTGTGCGACCAGGAACGTGATCATCAGCGTGGTGCGGAAGCGGAATCTGAACCGGGTCACGGCCGTGGCCGCCAGGAAGGCGATCAGCGCGGAGGCGATGACGACCGTCCCGGCGACGATCAGGCTGTTGAGGAAGTACCGCCCGAAGTCGTGCTGTTCGAAGACCCGGCGGAACGAGTCCAGGGACGGTGACAGCGTCCATGGGCGGGGATCGGTGGACTGGATCTCGCCGGCCGGTTTGAGGGCGGAGAGCACCATCCAGTACAGCGGGAAGGCGACCGCGGCGGCGATCAGGAGGGCCGCGCCCTCGGCGGCCAGCCGGCCCGGCCGGCGGATGTTCAGCATGCTCCGCGCGCTCACAGTTCCTCCCCCTGGCGCCGCGTCAGACGCAGATGGACGAGCGTGACGGACAGCAGGATCACCAGCATCACGACGCCGATCGCCGAGCCCAGGCTGTACTGCGAGGACGCGAACGCCTTCTGGTACGCGTACACGTTGAGCACCAGGTTCTGGCCGGCGATACCGCCGCCGTTGGTCATGACATAGATCTGGGTGAAGACCTTGAAGTCCCAGATGATCGACTGGATGGTGACGACGACGAGAATCGGGCGCAGCATCGGGGCCGTGACCGAGCGCCAGATCCGCCACTGCGAGGCGCCGTCCAGCGCCGCCGCTTCGAGCACCTCGGCGGGGATCGCCCGGATGCCCGCGTACACGGTCACCATCACGAACGGGAACGAGCACCACAGGACTTCGAGGAGCACCAGGGCGAAGGCGCTGTAGCGCCCGTACGTCCAGGAGAAGTCGCCGAGCCCCAGCACCCGGTTGACCGGGCCGAAGTCCGGGTCGAAGAGGAACACCCAGACGGTGGAACCGGTGATCGCGGGGGTCGCCCAGGCGCCGAGCGCGGCCAGCATCAGCGCGAGCCGCGGCACGGCCCGGATCCGGGTCAGCAGGACGGCGAGCGCGCAGCCGACCAGCAGGGTGGCCAGCACACAGGCGGCGGCGAAGACCAGGGTCGCCAGGAGCACCTGCCGGAACTGGCCGTCGCCGAAGAGCGTCGCGTAGTTCCCCAGCCCCTGGAAGGTGGTCGGTTCGCCGCCGCTGACCTGGGCCTGGGTGTACTCCAGGAAGGAGATCAGGCCGAGTTGGTAGATCGGGTAGACGAGCAGCCCGCCGAGGACCACGAGCGCGGGCAGGAGGTAGAGCCAGGGGGTCCAGCCGGGGCGGCGTGCGGACGGGGCGGGGCGGCGGCGCCGGGGCGGGCGGGCGGAGGTCCCACCCGCCCCGGACGTGCCGGGCGCTTTGTACGCCGTACTGTTCGCGGTCATCGTCAGCCCGCGTCGGCGAACGCGGCGTCCATCTTCTTCGCCGCGTCGTCCGAGGCCTTCGCCACGTCCTTGCGGCCGCTGACAATCTCCTGGAGCATCGTCGGCAGGACCAGCGAGGCGTCGATCTGAGCCCAGCCGGGCGAGGCCGGGACGAACTTCGCGCCCGCGCCGAGCGTCCTGACGAACGGCTCGACGAACGGCTCCTTCTTCGCGACCGTCGCCCGCACGTCCGTGTACGTCGGCAGGAAGCCCATCGCGTCGAACATCTTCGTCTGGGTCTCCTTGCCGGTCAGGGACTTCATCAGGTCCACGGCGAGGGTGCGGTGCGTGCTGCTCCTCAGTACGCCGATGTTGTTCCCGCCCGCGAACGCGGGGGCGATGGAGCCCTCGACGACACCGGGCAGCGGCACCACCGCGTACGCGCCCTTCACCGAACCGGCCTCGACGGCCGCGTGGCTGAAGTCACCGCCGATCGCCATGGCGGCCTTGCCGGAGGCGAACGCGGTGACGGTGGCGTTGCCGCCCATGGACGCACACGTGGCGGCCGGGCAGTTGTCGTCGCCGAAGAGCGAGGTGTACGCCGCGATGCCCTTGCGGGCCCGGTCGCTGTTGATGGCCGCCTGGTACGTACCGCCGTTGTCGTCGGCCAGTTCGCCGCCGTTGGCCCAGATGAACGGCATCGCACCGTACGTGTACGCGCCACCGACCGCCAGTCCGTACAGATCCGGCTTCTTCTTGTGGATCTTCTTCGCGGTGGAGATCAGCTCGGCCTGGGACTTGGGCGCCTCGATCCCCAAGTCCTCGAAGATGTCGGTGCGGTAGTACAGCGCGCGGACGCCGACGAAGAGCGGGGCCCCGTAGATCCTGCCGCCGACCGTGACGGACTGCCTGGCGGTCGGGTCGGTGTCCTTGGCCTCGTCCCAGGCGGCGAACTCCGCGCCGATGTCGGCGAGTCCGCCGTCCTTGACGTATCCGGCGGTGTCCGTGTTGCCGTACTCGATGAGGTCCGGGGCGCTCTTCGGGTCGTTGAACGCCGCCTTGATCCGCTGGGCGCGGGTGTCGACCGGGATGTACTCGACCTCGGCCTTCGCGCCCTTGTGCGCCTTCTCGAAGTCGGCGACCGCCGCGGCGACGACCTGCTTCTTCGGCTTGTTGCCGACCTCCTGGAACAGCCAGACCCGCAACGTGCCGGTCTTCTCGTCCCCCTTGGCTCCGGTGTCGGAGGTCTGCGGCGCGCAGGCGGTGGCGGTGAGACCCGCCAGCACAAGCGCCGCGACCGGAACGGCAATTCGGGCAGACAGCTTCATCCGGAACCCCTACCGGTAGGCGTTGCAACATACGCAACTCTCGTTTCGTTCTGCACAACTGGCAGGAGAGTAGGTGCGCGTGCGGACGCCGACAAGTGGTCTCAACCACTCTGTGACCCGCGGGTGCGGCCCGTGCAACGCGAAAGGCCCCCGGGGCGTGCGTCAACGCGCACCCCGGGGGCCCGAAGCAATGGCGGCCGAACGGCCCAGGACTACTTCTTGTCCTTGCCGCCCTTGCCCTTGTCCTTGTCGCCGCCGGCGCCCATGGACTCGTAGATCTCCTTGCACATGGGACAGACCGGATACTTCTTGGGGTCGCGCCCCGGTACCCAGACCTTCCCGCACAGTGCGACCACGGGAGTGCCCTCCAGGGCGCTCGCCATGATCTTGTCCTTCTGAACGTAATGGGCGTAGCGCTCGTGGTCGCCGTCGCCGTTCGACACCTGCGGCGTCGGCTCTACGAGGGTCCCCGTACCTGCCCCGCGCTCGGGCTCAAGAGTGCTCATAACCGCCAAGGGTACTGAAAGCCCGGAGCTTCAGTTCAGCGACGGGTCGTCGGGGTACGTGGCGATCATCGCCAGTTCGCTGCGCTGGCGGCGCAGGACCGCCCGCCAGAGGTGTTCCGGGCGCGGGGAGGAAACGTCCCCGGGCTCGGACTCGACGACGTACCAGGCCCCCTCGGTCAGCTCCGTCTCCAGTTGCCCGGGGCCCCAGCCGGCGTACCCGGCGAAGATCCGCAGCGAGCCGAGCGCCGCGGCCAGCAGCTCCGGCGGCGCCTCCAGGTCGATCAGGCCGATCGCCCCGTACACCCGGCGGAAGCCGAGGGGGTCCTCCCTGTTCGGGCGGGGACGGGAGCGCGGTGGCGGGCCCTCGTCGCCGGGGATGACGGCCACCCCGAGCGCCGAGTCGAGCGAGACCGGGCCACCCTGGAAGACGACGTCCGGTTCTCCGGTCAGGCCGGCCCAGGACGTGAGGATGTCACCGACGCCGACCGGGGTCGGGCGGTTCAGGACCACGCCGAGCGAGCCCTCCTCGTCGTGGTCGAGGAGCAGCACCACCGCGCGGTCGAAATTCGGGTCCGCGAGCGCGGGTGTGGCCACAAGCAGTCGCCCTGTGAGCGAGGACACCTCGGTCATGGCAGAAATGATCCCGCATCTTCGCTCCTCGCGGGGGCCAAGTGGGCCGCCAGGTCACCGAACGGGCCCGAGCGCAGCTCAGGGCGCACGGAGGCATGGGGAGCACATGGGCCCGGGGGCGTTGCGGACGGTAACCCTCCGCAAGAGTCGGGAAGCAGAGCGTGTTGTGGCGGATTCATGACGTTCGCACACACCCCGACCTCTTACGGAAGGGGGGGCACGGGCCATTACCCTTTCGTTTGGCCCCCTGCCCGACCACTCCGGAACGCGAGATTCATGACCGGCACAGACGATGTCCTGCTTGTCCACGGCGGAACCCCGCTGGAGGGCGAGATCCGCGTCAGAGGCGCCAAGAACCTGGTGCCGAAGGCAATGGTCGCCGCGCTGCTCGGCAGCGGGCCCAGCCGGCTGCGCAATGTGCCTGACATCCGCGACGTGCGGGTGGTGCGGGGGCTGTTGCAGCTGCACGGTGTGACGGTCCGGCCGGGTGACGAACCGGGCGAACTGATCCTTGACCCGACCTATGTCGAGAGCGCCAACGTCGCCGACATCGATGCCCACGCGGGCTCGTCGCGCATCCCGATCCTCTTCTGCGGCCCGCTGCTGCACCGGCTGGGCCACGCGTTCATCCCGGGGCTCGGCGGCTGCGACATCGGCGGCCGGCCGATCGACTTCCACTTCGACGTGCTGCGGCAGTTCGGCGCGACCATCGAGAAGCGCGCGGACGGCCAGTACCTGGAGGCCCCGCAGCGACTGCGCGGCACGAAGATCCGGCTGCCGTACCCGTCGGTGGGCTCCACCGAGCAGGTGCTGCTGACGGCCGTGCTCGCCGAGGGCGTCACCGAACTGTCCAACGCGGCCGTGGAGCCGGAGATCGAGGACCTCATCTGCGTACTGCAGAAGATGGGCGCGATCATCTCGATGGACACCGACCGGACGATCCGGATCACCGGTGTCGACCGGCTGGACGGCTATACGCACCGCGCGATCCCGGACCGCCTGGAGGCGGCCTCCTGGGCGTCCGCGGCGCTGGCCACCGAGGGAAACATCTACGTACGGGGCGCACAGCAGCGCTCGATGATGACCTTCCTGAACACCTTCCGCCGGGTCGGCGGCGCGTTCGAGATCGACGACGAGGGCATCCGTTTCTGGCACCCGGGCAGCGCGCTGAACGCCATCGCCCTGGAGACGGACGTGCACCCCGGTTTCCAGACCGACTGGCAGCAGCCGCTGGTCGTGGCCCTGACGCAGGCCTCGGGCCTGTCCATCGTCCACGAGACGGTGTACGAGTCCCGGCTCGGCTTCACCTCCGCGCTCAACCAGATGGGCGCACACATCCAGCTCTACCGCGAGTGCCTGGGCGGCTCCGACTGCCGATTCGGCCAGCGCAACTTCCTGCACTCCGCGGTCGTGTCCGGGCCGACGAGGCTGCAGGGCGCGGACCTGGTCATCCCGGACCTGCGCGGCGGGTTCTCGTACCTGATCGCCGCGCTGGCGGCACAGGGCACCTCGCGGGTGCACGGCATCGACCTGATCAACCGCGGCTACGAGAACTTCATGGACAAGCTGGAGAAGCTGGGCGCGAAGGTGGAGCTGCCCGGCGGGGCGCTGGTCTGAGACCCGGCGGCCGACGGCTGCTGACGGGGGTTCGGGGCACCGCCCCGGGCCCCCGTTTCCCGTTCCCGGAGGGTCCGGGTTCGTCCCTCCGGGTCCACGTTGGCGGCAGAGGCCCGGAAAGGGCCCTCTCGGGCCGGTACACGGAAGGGCGGTCACCCTGGTCGGGTGACCGCCCTTCGTCGCGCCTGTGGGGCTTACTTGCCCTTGGCGGCTTCCTTGAGCTTGGAGCCCGCGGAGACCTTCACGCTGTAGCCGGCCGGGATGTTGATCGGGTCGCCGGTCTGCGGGTTACGAGCGGTGCGAGCGGCACGGTGGGTGCGCTCGAAGGTCAGGAAGCCGGGGATGGTGACCTTCTCGTCGCCCTTGGCGACGATCTCACCGACGGTCTCGGCGAGCGCGGCCAGCACGGCGTCGGCGTCCTTGCGAGTCACCTCGGCGCGGTCGGCCAGGGCGGCCACCAGCTCACTGCGGTTCATGTTGTTACTCCCGTGTTCTTCTTGCCTGTGAGGCGTGAGATCGAAGCCGATGCTGCCAGGGCCCTCGGACAGTCCCCGGACCCGGGTCTGTCGTCAGACCCTCGCGCCCGATTACGCATCCTGCCCCCACCTGCGGCGGGAAAGCCAATCCGGCACCCTCCGGAGTCACACGAAAAGCACCACTGCCTCATCGTGGTGACGTTCCGTCGACTCCCCGAAAGCGGTCCGCAGCGGATGCGGGGCTCTGCGGGACGCGCCGCCCGCCCACCCTAAAGGGGCGTTTGGGGCGCCGCGACCCGCGACGCGCCGTACGCAGGGCCGACGTGGAGTGCCGCGGCCGCGGCCGGACGCCGGCAGGGGCCGCGGCGGGTTCTGCGGACGGTCGGCGTCAGCCGAGCTCCCCCGCACCCGTCAGGGTGCCACCCGCCGCCTTCGCGGCGTCCCGGACGGCACCGGCGACCGCTCCGGCGACCTTGTCGTTGAAGACCGACGGGATGATGTAGTTCGCGTTCAGCTCGTCCTCGGCGACGACGTCGGCGAGGGCACCCGCGGCGGCGAGCATCATCTCGGTGTTGACGGTGCGGGACTGGGCGTCCAGCAGGCCGCGGAAGACACCCGGGAAGACCAGCACGTTGTTGATCTGGTTCGGGAAGTCGGAGCGGCCGGTGGCGACAACTGCCGCCGTCTGACGCGCGATTGCCGGATCCACCTCGGGGTCCGGGTTCGCGAGCGCGAACACGATCGCACCGTCGGCCATGGCGGCGACATCGGTGCCGTCCAGGACGTTCGGGGCGGAGACGCCGATGAAGACGTCGGCGCCCACGACGGCCTGCTTGAGGGTGCCCGTGACGGACTCGGGGTTGGTGTTGTCGGCGATCCAGCGCAGCGGCGAGTCGGCGTCGGCGGAGACCAGGTCCTCGCGGCCGGCGTGCACCACACCGTGGATGTCGGCGACGACGGCGTGCTTGACGCCCGCGGCGATGAGGAGCTTCAGGATGGCCGTACCGGCCGCTCCGGCGCCGGACATGACGACGCGTACGTCCCCGATTCCCTTGCCCACCACGCGCAGCGCGTTGGTCAGCGCGGCCAGGACCACGATCGCGGTGCCGTGCTGGTCGTCGTGGAAGACGGGGATGTCCAGGGCCTCGCGCAGCCGCGCCTCGATCTCGAAGCAGCGGGGGGCCGAGATGTCCTCCAGGTTGATGCCCGCGAAGCCGGGGGCCATCGCCTTGACGATCTCGACGATGGCGTCGGTGTCCTGGGTGTCCAGGCAGATCGGCCAGGCGTCGATGCCGGCGAAGCGCTTGAAGAGGGCCGCCTTGCCCTCCATCACCGGGAGGGCCGCCATCGGACCGATGTTGCCGAGGCCGAGCACCGCGGAACCGTCCGTCACGACTGCGACGGAGTTGCGCTTGATGGTGAGACGGCGGGCGTCCTCGGGATTCTCGGCGATCGCCATGCAGACCCGGGCCACACCCGGGGTGTAGATCATCGAGAGGTCGTCACGGTTGCGGATGGGGTGCTTGGACGCCATCTCGATCTTGCCGCCGAGGTGCATCAGGAACGTACGGTCGGAGACCTTCCCCAGCACGACGCCCTCGATGCCGCGCAGGTTCTCGACGATCTCGTCGGCGTGCGCGGTGGAGGTGGCGGCGATGGTGACGTCGATCCGCAGCTTCTCGTGGCCGGAGGCGGTCACGTCGAGGCCGGTGACCGAACCGCCGGAGGACTCCACGGCCGTGGTGAGCTGGGAGACCGCTGTGCCGCTCGCGGGCACCTCCAGCCTGACCGTCATCGAGTACGAGACGCTGGGCGCCGTTGCCATGGCCGAGTCCTTCGCTTTCTTAGCTTCTTTGCCGCGCGGCCGGGGCGCTCGCCTCGGACGCGCTCCCCGATCGTCGCACCTACTGGCCGGTAGCCGGTAATGACTGCCACGTTTCGGAAAGTAGTTTCCACCATACGAGAAACAACCGCTTCAGTGGAAGCCCCAAACATGTCCGGCCCGAGCGCCTCCGCGGACCCGGCCGGGTCCGTGAACGAGAACAGACCCGGTCACGAGAACAGACCCGTGAACGAGAACAGACCCGCGCCACCGGAAGGTGACGCGGGTCTGTCTTCTTGGTCAAGCGGCACCGACCCGCCATGCTCGCCTCGCGGCAAGTGGTCGCTCGAAGCGACGAAGGTTGGGCCCGGGGGCTTGGATCGAGCCGGTGCCGACACCAGGCTAACAAAGACCCCGCGGAAGTGATTCCCGGAGTACGGGTCGGTTCGGAAATCCGCCCGCCCGGCGGTGCCCGCGCCCGCTCGCCCAGCCCCTCGGCGGGTGCGGGGCGGCGGCCTCGTCAGTCCCTCAGCAGGTCCGGGACACCGTCCTCGTCCGGCAGGTCCCGCTTCCCCGAGACCACCGTGAGCTGCTGCGTCGCACGCGTCAGCGCCACGTACAGCACCCGCAGGCCGGCCGGGGACTCGTCCGCGATCTCCGCGGGCGAGACGACCACCGTGGCGTCGTACTCCAGGCCCTTCGCCTCCAGGCTGCCCAGCGCCACCACCCGCTCGCCGAGTTCGGCGAGCCAGTCGCGGGCCTGGGCCCGGCGGTTCATCGCGACGACCACGCCCACGGTGCCGTCCACCTCGGCCAGCAGCCGCCGCGCCTCCTCGCGCACCGAGGCGGCCAGATCGCCGTCCCGTACGGTCTCGAAGCGCGGCTTCACGCCCGTGGAGCGGACCGCGGCCGGTGACTCCATGCCGGGCATCGCCAGCGCCAGGACCTTCGAGGCCAGCTCGGCGATCTCCGCCGGGTTGCGGTAGTTGACCGTGAGGGTGAAGCGGCGGCGCGGGCGGTTGCCGAGCGCCTCGTCGCGCGCGCTCGCGGCCTCGTCCGGATCGGACCAGGAGGACTGCGCCGGGTCTCCGACGATCGTCCAGGTCGCGTGCCGGCCGCGGCGGCCGACCATGCGCCACTGCATGGGCGTGAGGTCCTGCGCCTCGTCGACGATGACGTGCGCGTACTCCGTACGCTCCGCGGCCAGTCGCTCGGCCCGCTCGCGCTGGGTCTCCTCGCGCTGCGGCATCAGCTCCTCCAGACCGGAGAGCTGGTCCAGCGGGTCGAACTCGCGCTTCTTCTTCGGCCGGTACGGGGTGCCCAGCAGCGTCTGCAGCTCGTCGAGGATCGCCACGTCGTGCACGGAGAGCGGGCCGTTCCCCTCGCTGTCGAGCCGCTTCAGCGAGCGGGCGAGGCGGCGCACCTCACCCTGGTTGAGGACCCGGCGCGCCCAGCGGCCGAGCCGCTTCTCGTCGGCCATCGCGACGAGCACCCCGCGCGGGGTGAGTTCGGGCCACCAGGCGTTCAGGAAGTCGAGGAACGGGGTCTCGGTGGAGACGTCCTCGTCGAAGGAGGAGCGCAGCTCGGCGGCCAGTTCGGGGTCGCTGTAGCGGCCCCGGCCGGAGGACCTGTTCCACAGGGCGTCCAGGAGCATTCTGCGGGCGCGCGGGCGCAACAGGTTGACCGGGGCGGTGCCGCCGAGCACCGACTGCCGGATGCGGTGCAGTTCGTCGGCGTTCAGCTCGACACGGGCACCGAACGCGACGACCCGCAGCCGGGTCGGGGTGCCCGGGGTCCGGTCGGTGCCCTCGGTTTCCTCGGCTTCGTCGCCGAAGGACAGCTGGCCCTCCCGCTCCGGAGCCTTGCGAGCGGTGCCGGGCTGTTCCAGCGCCCCGCGTGCCGCCTTGCGCAGCACCTGGAGCATCCGGGAGGAGCCCTTGATCCGGGCGACGGCGGGTTCGTCGTACGTGGTGGCGCCCTCGACGCCGGCCGCCTCGTCGGAGAGCGAGCCGACCGCGCGGATCGCCACCTGCCCCTCCTCGCCCAGCGAGGGCAGCACGCCCTCGGTGTACGCGACCAGGAGCGGGGTCGGCGAGACGACGAGGATGCCGCCCGCGTACCGCCGCCGGTCCTGGTAGAGGAGGTAGGCGGCACGGTGCAGGGCGACGGCGGTCTTGCCGGTGCCCGGACCGCCGGAGACCTCGGTGACGGAGGCGGCGGGTGCCCGGATCACCAGGTCCTGCTCCGCCTGGATGGAGGAGACGATGTCCCGCATCGTGTGGCTGCGGGCCTGGCCGAGCGCCGCCATCAGGGCGCCGTCGCCGATGACGGGGAGCTTGTCGCCGCCCAGGTGGGCGGTCAGCTCGGGGCGCATCAGGTCGTCCTCGACCCCGAGGACCCTGCGGCCCTTGGAACGGATGACCCTGCGGCGTACCACCCTGCCCGGTTCCTTCGGCGTCGACCGGTAGAACGGCGCGGCGGCCGGTGCGCGCCAGTCGATGACCAGCGGCGCGTAGTCGGAGTCGAGGACCCCGATGCGGCCGATGTGCAGCGTCTCGGCGATGTCGGCGGAATTGTCCTCGCGTACGGCGTCGTCGGCCGGCTCGACGGAGGTGTACGCGCCGTCCGGGCCGAGCTCACCGTCCTTGCCGAGCAACAGGTCGATCCTCCCGAAGAGGAAGTCCTCGAACTCGCTGTTCAGCCGGTTGAGGTGGATCCCGGCCCGGAACACCTGGGCGTCGCGCTCGGCGAGCGCACCCGGGGTACCGACATGGCCGCGCTTGGCGGCGTCGTCCATGAGAAATTCCGCCTCGTGGATCTTCTCTTCGAGACGGTCGTAAACACGGTCGAGATGTTCCTGCTCGACACCGATTTCCCGGTCCCGCAACGAATCGACAGCGGCATCCTGCGCGGCCACCGAGGCCCCCTTCTGACGTGCATTGGGCAGCCGTCAACCCTATGCGAAGGCGGGCCCGCCGCGCACCTGCCGCGCGTATCGAAATGACTCGCGGGGGTTTCGATCAGGCATCGGCCCCCGCGTCCGGGGCCGCAGGAGTGACAGCCTCCGTGCCCGCGCGCCCGGCCGTACCCGCGCCCGTCGGCCTGCCCACGCCCCCGGACGTACCCGCGCCCGTACCCGCGTCCCCGGACGTACCCGCGCCCGTCGGCCTGCTCACGCCCCCGGACGTACCCGCGTCCGTGCCCGCCGCGGCCGCCCTGCGCCGGTGGCGGGCCACCCGCTCCCGGTTTCCGCACACCTCGCTGGAGCACCAACGGCGTCGGCGCCCCCGCGAGGTGTCCAGGTAGAGCCGACGGCAGTTGTCGGCCTCGCAGCGGCGCAGTCCGGCTCGGGCCACCGGGTCGGTCAACAGCTCCACGACGTCGCGGGCCACAGCGGCCAGCAGCGCCCCGCAGTCGGGATCGGTGCTCAGGGTGCGTACCAGCGTGCCGCTCCCGCCCCGTACGGCCCGCAGCCCCGGCGGCGCGGCTGCGGCGAGCGCGTTGACCTGTTCCAGGGCGCTCTCGGCTCTGTGGCCACCGAGCTCGGCGGTCAGCAGGCGCTCCACGCCGGCCCTCAACTGCCGAAAGCGCACCACCCAGGTGTCGTCCACCGCGCCGAGGTGGGTGCCGCTCGGCACGAGTCCGGCGGCCACCAGCCAGTCGGCGAGCCGCTCGGCGCCGTCGAGCAGTTCGCAGGCGCCGGAGGTACCGATTCCTGTTGCCACCAGGTCCAGGCAGGGGCGCCCGGAGTCGAACCGCCAGTCGTACGAGCTCTTGCCCGCCGCCATGCGTAGGTCACCGCCTCGGGGTCTCCGATCGGGGTCTCCCCCAGGGTGCCCCTCAGGCGTCCACCCCGGAACCCCTGCCGCCACACGGGTCCGCGCCGACGGGGGCCCGTACGGTGTCCCGATGGACAACGACCCCCGTACCGCCGCTCCGGAGGCCGGGCCACTCCTGCTCCGGGCCTGGCTGCCGGAGGACATGGCGGCCCTGATCGAGGCGTACCGCGATCCCGTGATGCGCGCCCAGCTGCTCATGCCGGTCACGGACGAGGCGGAGGCGCGGCGCTGGCTGCGGGTGCAGCAGGAGGGCCGCGAATCCGGCAGCCGCTTCAGTTTCGCGGTGATCGATCGCGATCTCGACGACGAGCTGGTCGGCAATGTAGCGCTCAAGTACCCCGCACCGGGCTCCGTCGGCGCGGAGGTCGGCTACTGGACGGCGGCACGGGCGCGCGGGCGCGGGGTCGCCCCGCGAGCGCTCGGGGCGCTCACCGACTGGGCGTTCGAGGCGTTCGCCGGGGACGGGCTCACGCGGCTGGACCTGCTGCATCGGGTGGACAACGCTGCGTCCTGCCGGGTCGCGGAGAAGAGCGGTTACGGCTTCGCGGAGGTTCTTCCGGCGCGGCCGCCGTGGCCGCTGGACGGGCACCGGCATGTGCGGCTGCGCACCGGGCACGTCGGGTAGCCGTTCCGTTCCATCCCGTCGTCGGGCGGGCTCGGCTCTCACCCCCGCCCGGCGGAACGAAGCCCGTCCGGGGATCGACGGCGCCGGTCGACCCGCTCGCCCGCGGTTCGAGGACATCGCTCGGCCCGTCCGGGACCGACTGCGCCGGTCGGCCCGCGCACCGTTCGAGGACGACGACCCGGCCACCGTTCGAGGACCACCATCAGTCCGTCCGGGGCCGTCAGCCCATCAGCGGCGGATCGTCGTGCAGAATCCGCTGGAACATCCGGTGGTCACGCCACTCGCCGTTGATGTGCAGATAGCGCGGGGCCATGCCGTACTCCTCGAAGCCGCACTTGGCGAGCACCCGCTGCGAGGCCTTGTTGTCCAGCGCCGTCCCGGCCTCGATCCGGTGCAGCCGCAGACCGTCCCCGGCCAGCTCGCAGACCCGCTCCACGGCGGCCGTGGCCAGGCCGCGGCCCGCGTGCTCGACATCGACCCAGTAGCCGAGAACTCCGCTGCGGAACGGCCCGAGCGCGATGCCGGTGAGGTTGAACCCGCCCACCGCACGGTCCTGTTCGTCGGCGAGCACCCACGGCATCGCCCGCCCCGCGTCACGGTCCGCGAGCATTCCGGCCAGCCGTTCCCGCTGTCCCTGCTCGGTGTAGAAGGCGTCGGGCCGCACGGGCTCCCAGCGACTCATGTGGTCGCGACTGCGGATCAGGGACACGGCGAGGGAGGCGGCGTCGGCCGGGGTGGCGGGACGGAGCCGCACCTGCGCGTCGAGCCGGTGGGTGACGTCGATCATCCCTTCACACTATCCCGGCCTCAACACGCCGTCCCTGTCCGGTCTCGTCACCCGTTCACGCCGCCCGCCGCGCGGACAGGGCCGCCAGGCGGTCGAAGGTGCGGATCAACTCCGCCCGCCTCTTCTCCTTGTACTCCGGTTGGGGTTCGAGACCGTCGATGGTCCGTTCCCACACGTCCATGAAGGTCCTCTTCCAGCCCTCGACCACCGCCGCCCCGGGCACCGTGGCACCGACGTAGTGCTGCTCGGCGATCAGACACAGCAGCTCGACGTTGCACGGCACGGCGACGCCCCAGTAGTCGTCGGGCTCCAGGCCGACCGGGTCGCCGGCCATCGCCTCCTCGATCTGGGAGACGAGCCGCCCGGTGAGGTCCGACAGATGATCCGCCGCCGTGTCGTCGTCGAAATTCCCACTGCCCCAGGTACCCACAGGGCCCCCTCCGGTCGTCGTTGCGTGCCTGCGACCGTTCTAGCAAGCCGCACTGACAACGCCCGGGTGCCGTGCGCTCCTGGACGCCCGCGTATGGAGCTGCGCGCCTGAGCCATGGAGCGGGACCGTCCCCGCCACTTCACTGGGAGACATGACAACCACTCGGCCCATGCGCCCCTCCCGCGCCCCGCAGCACCTCGTGCTCGGTGGTGCCGCCGTCGCCACCGGCCTGGTCGCGGGCACGTTCTACGTGTTCTCCTGCGCGGTGATGCCGGCCCTCGGGCGCAGCGACGACCGGACCTTCATCGAGGTCATGCAGAACATCAACGACGTCATCGAGAATCCGGTCTTCTTCGCCGGATTCTTCGGGGCGCTGGTCCTCATGGCGGTCGCCGCCTGGCAGCAGCGCCGGTCCCCCGGTCCGCGCCTGTGGGTCTTCGCCGCCCTGGCCGTGTACGCCGTCGCCTTCCTGCTCACCTCGGGCGTCAATGTCCCGCTGAACAACGCCCTCGCACACGCCGGGAATCCGGCGCGGATCGCCGACCCCGCAGCCGTGCGCGAGAGATTCGAGGGCGCCTGGGTGGCCTGGAACGCCGTCCGGGCCGTCCTGTGCACCGCCGCTCTCGCTCTTCTCCTGCGTGCCCTGTTCCTGACGGCACGCCGGAATCCGCGACGTCCTCAGGAACCCGTGTACTCGCTGTCCTCCACCGGGTCCAGCGCCAGCCGGTAACCGCGTTTGACGACCGTCTGGACGAGCCGGGGCTCGCCCAGCGCCGTACGCAGCCTCGCCATGGCCGTCTCCACCGCGTGTTCGTCGGTGCCGCTGCCGGGCAGTGCGCGCAGCAGATCGGCGCGGGCCACCACCCAGCCCGGCCGGCGGGCCAGGGCATGGAGCAGGGCCATTCCGGCGGGCGGCACCGGGCGCGGTTCGCCGTCGACGATCACGGCGTGACCGCGGATCTCGACCCGGTGTCCGGCGACCGGCAACGCACGGACTCCGGCGGGGAGCTCATGGCACAGCAGCTGGACGAGCGGCGCCAGCCGGAAGCGCTCCGGCTGGACGGTGTCGATCCCCCGGGCCCGCAGCGGCAGGGCGGTGACCGGTCCGACACAGGCCACGAGAACGTCGTCCCGCAGCGCGCCCAGGAGCTCCGGGAGCAGCCCGCGCTTCTCCGCCCGGCCGAGCAGCGAGGCGGCGGCGGGAGCGCTGGTGAAGGTGAGGGCGTCCAGGCCCCGGGCCAGGGTGATGTCGAGCAGCCGGTCGAGCGGGGCCATGTCCTCGGGGTCCACCCAGCGGTAGACGGGTACGGCGACGACCTCGGCCCCCGCCGCGCGGAGCCGCTCGATGAAGCCGGAAAGAGGTTCGCCGTGCAGTTGGAGGGCGACGCGGCGGCCTTCGACACCCTCGTCCAGGAGCCGGTCCAGCACCTCCGCCATGGACTCCGAGGCGGGGGACCACGCCTCGGTCAGCCCGGCGGCCCGGACGGCGCCCTTGACCTTGGGACCACGGGCCAGCAGTTCGGCGCCGCGCAGGGCCTCCAGCAGTCGGCCGTCGAGACCCCAGCCGTCGGCGGCCTCGATCCAGCCCCGGAAGCCGACCGCAGTGGTGGTGACGACCACATCGGGCGCGGATTCGACGATTCGGCGGGTGACGGCGAGGAGTTCGCCGTCGTCGGCGAGCGGCACGATCCGCAGGGCGGGCGCGTACAGGACGGCCGCTCCCCGCCGCTCCAGCAGTGCGCCGAACTCCTCCGCGCGGCGTGCGGCGGTGACCCCGACCGTGAAGCCCGTGAGCGGCCCGTGCTGTTCGTCCTCGTGCATGTGGTCTACCCGGCTCTCGTCCCGCTGCTGCCCGATGATGCCGAGGGCCGAGCCTGCCAACGGTGCGTGACAGACCTGGTTCACCCGTATTTCCCGCCCGTTACGTCGTAGGACATCGGACGGTCGTGATCGCACCTCGCTCGCGCCGCGATGCGGCCGAGCCGGGGCTCGCGAGCCCGGCACGATCCGAACGAGAGGCCCGAGGCGGGCGCGGGCACCGGCCGAGTGCGGTCCGGCGAAGGTATACCGTCCCCCGCCGCCCCGAACCCGCGTCGCCGCGCCCCGTCCCCCGCCGCCCCGCGCGCCCCGCCGCTCCGGCCTCCGCCCCGTCGCCACCCGGACCGCTTCCGCGATCCGCCCTTCCGCGATCCGCCCTTCCGCGATCCGTCCTTCCGCTCCGCCTCCCGGACGTCTGGATCAGGCGGGCCCCGCCATGAGCGACGCGTCGGGCTCCGGCAGCCAACTCCCGCCGGGCCGCACCATCCAGCCCTCCTCGGAGCCCAGTCGGGCCGCGGCTTCGCGCAGGGCGTCCAGGCCGGGGTGACGCAGCCCCTTGCGCCAGACGAGCAGGAGCGGGGAGAGCGGTACGGGCCGGACCAGCGGGCGCATCACGGTGCCCGGCAACGGCGGAAAGTCGACCATGCACAGCACCGGGTACCCCGACTTGGCCGTGACCCGTTGGAATTCGGCCGCGCCGATCGCGAGCGGTACGGGTGGTGCCAGTTCGATGCCCCACTCGGCGAAGAGCAGCCGGGCGAGGTCCGTCCACTCCGTGGTGCGCGGGTTCCCGGCGCCCGCGTAGACGGTCTCACCGGCCAGGTCGTCCAGCGCGACGGCCTCGTGCGCGGCGAGGCGGTGCCCTACGGGGAGCAGAACGGCCATCGGCTCGTACCTCACCGGCTGTACGCCGAGCCGGGCCCGGATCCCGGGGTCGAGTCCGGCGGCCCGGCCGAAGGAGACATCGAGCCGACCGGCGAGGATCTCCGCCGCGGCCCAGGTGAGCCCGCTCTCGAAGCGCGCCATCAACTCGCACCCCGGAGCCAGTTCCCGCGCGCGGGCGAGGACCCGGGCGGCCGTCATGCCGTCGGTGTTGAGGTCGACGAAGAGCGGCCGGGCCGCGGGGTCGGTGAAGGCCTCGGCAAGATCGGCGTGCGCCTCCAGCACCCTCCGGGCGTACGGGAGGAGTCGTTCGCCGTCGGCAGTGAGGGAGACCTGCCGGGTGGTCCGTACGAACAGTTCCGCACCCAGTTCGCGTTCCAGTCGGCGGATGTCCCGGCTCAGCGCCTGCTGGGCGACGTAGAGCCGGGTCGCGGCGCGGGTGAAGTGCAGTTCCTCGGCCACGGCGACGAAGGCACGCAGCAGCCGGGGGTCGGTATGGGGATGCGTAGGGGCGCCCGGATCGGCAGCGGAGGAGGCCACATCGAGAATTTACAACACAAGTGCGTCAATCGGTACGGAGAAGGTGTTGGACCGTGCGGGCCGCGCGCCCCGAAGGTTGAGCCATGCCGTACGAGAGAACCCCGCCGACCGCCCCCTTGCTCGCCGTCTCCGGAGATCTGCTGGTCATCGCCCCGCGCGCGACCGCCCCCGCCCGGCCCGCGTCCACCAATCCGTACCGCAGACTGCTCGCCACCCCGGGCGCGCGTGCGTTCACCGCCGGTAATCTTCTCGCCCGGGTACCCATGGGCATGTTCAGCGTCAGCGCGGTGATCATGATCGCCGGGTCGCGCGGCTCCTACGCCCTGGCCGGTGCCGTCACCGCGACCGGCCTCGCCGCGACGGCGGTGGTCGCACCCTGGACGGCCCGGCTCGTCGACCGGTACGGGCAGGCCAGGGTCGCCGTGCCCGCCACCGCGATCGCCGTTCTCGGCTCGCTCGCCCTGCTGCTCTGCGTGCACCACGGCGCCCCGGGCTGGACGCTCTTCGCCTCCTACGCCGCGACCGCCACCACCCCCAACACCGGCGGGATGTCCCGTGCCCGCTGGGCCCATCTGCACCGGGGTGATCCGGCCGCTCTGCACACCGCGAACTCCTTCGAGCAGGCCGTCGACGAACTCTGCTTCATGCTCGGCCCGGCCCTCGCCGCCCTGCTGTGCGCGGCGCTCTTCCCGGAGGCCGGAACACTCGTCGGGGCGATCCTGCTGATGACCGGCGTGCTGATCTTCGCCGCCCAGCGCGCCACCGAACCGCCGGTGGCACCCCGCACCCAGGCGGGTTCCCCGCTCCGAGCCCCCGGCATGCCGGCCCTGCTCGCCGCCTTCCTCGCCACGGGAGCGGTCTTCGGTGCGATGGAGGTCGTCACGATCGCCCACGCCGGGGGCGCGATTCTGGCCCTCCAGGCGGCCGGGTCGTGTGTGGCGGGGCTGTGGTACGGATCGCTGCGCCCGGCTGTGGACATCCGGCGCCGGCTGCTGGGCTGCCTGGCGGGCATGACGGCGCTGATGTCCCTGCCGCTGCTCGCCGCCTCCTCGACCGATTCGCTGCTCGTCCTCGCGGGCGCGCTGCTGCTGGCCGGTGCCGCCACGGCCCCCACCATGGTCACCGGGATGACGCTGATACAACGCCTCACCCCCGAGGGCCAGTTGAACGAGGGCATGACCCTGGCCGTGACCGCGCTGCTGGGCGGGATCGCGGTGGGATCGGCGACCGGCGGCTGGATGGTGGAGCACACGGGGCAGGTGACCGGCTATGCCGTACCGATGTGCGCGGCGGGGCTGGCACTGCTCGTCGCGACCATCGGGGTCCGGGTCCCTCGGGGCCGTTGAGCGGTGTGCGCCCTCGCGCCGACCAACCGCGCGGTGCCCCACCGTCGTCGGCCCACCACGCCGGGGGTATGTACATGGTCAGTGCGCGCCGGGACGCGGTACGCCGACGCCGGGTACGAGTGCCTCGGAGCCTTGGGAAGCTCGCGGAAGAGGCCAAGAGGGTCATCCGCCCCGGCGAAGACGTGGACGTCACGATCAGGAAGAGGGGTCCGCACAGAATGTCGGCAACTGATCCCATGGAAGATGTGTTCGAGGATCAGACCGAGCCCATGCATGTCGTGGTCTCGTTGGGCTTCATCACCCGACTCCCCAGGTGCAACAAGACCAGGCGGGGGCAAGTACCAGCTTCACACGCCCCTGCTGTACTCCGGCAGCGCCACTCGACAGGACGAGGCGATCGGGTACGCCAAGGCTCGCTTCGAGGACAAGCGGCTCCCCGTCGTGCCCGAACCCGGAGCCGTGATCGCGCATGAGATCGCCCCGGATGGTGTCGCCGACATCCGTGCTTGACCGGGACGTCGACCGGCAGGGCCTCGGACACACGCAGGGCGCCCGAGGCCGGTGCGCGGCAGTCAGCCCCTGGTGGGGGCGTAGTAGCTGCCGAGCATGTCGGTGACCCACCGGGGCTGTCGGACCTCGCCCCGGGGGCCCATCTCCTCGAACCAGGGCTTCACTTCGATGACCGGGGTGCCGTCCACGGCGTCGAGGTCCTCGACGTGGAGGTCAAGGCCGTCCACCTCTACCAGGCGGCAGCGGGAGACGCCGAGCCAGTTGAGGCGGCGCATGTTGCGGTGGCCGACGAAGCCGACTTCAGGCCAGTCGGGGTTGTCCCGGGGGCGGCGGACACCGAGGGGGAGGTCGGTGGGGTCGGTCAGATGGAAGCGAAAGACCACGTCGAGGTGGGAGAACTCTTCCAGCCCCTTCGTGGCCTCCACGGGAAAACGGCTGTCCAGGCGAATGATCGCGCGAGTGCCGCCCCAGTAGTCGTCGGTCGGCTCGGTGCGGCCTCCGACGACGTGGCCCAGAGCCTCGACCTCGAACTTCTCTGCCATCAGGTTCCTTTCGGAGTCAGGCTGTGGCGGCCAGGTACGCCGTGGCCCGAGTGTGCACGGTGGTGACGGATCGGATGCCACGCCTGCGCAGCGGGGAGAGAGTGGCTCGCATGTCGGAGGCAGCCTTGCGGGTGCGTGCGGACCGGACGCCGGCCATGGCATCCAGGGACGCGGACCACGTCGCGCAGGCCTCTTCGGTGCGGTGCCGGCGTGCCTGGATGTCGCCGAGGTAGCCGAGAGTCACGGCATGAGTTCGGGCGAACTTCTCTGCTTTGCGGGTGCGGACGGACCGGCGGAGCTGCTGCTCGGCGGCGGCCAGATCCCCTATGTCTCGAAGTGCCAATGCGGTTTCATGGGCCAGGGAAGCTTCCTGGAAGAAGAACACACGGCTCGGCTCGTCGTTCCCCTGCGTGGCGGCGGAGAGGTCGTCCTCGGCTCGGAGCAGTGCCTGCGCGGCAGCCCGGTTTGCGCCGGTGGAGGCGAGAGCGCGAGCGTGGACGACTCCGAGGAGGGCGCGCTCGCGCGGGCCGGCCTCTGCGTACCGCCTGCCGTCGGCGGACGCGGCTGCGAGGTCCAGAGCGGACTTGGGGTGGCCGAGGTCGTTCGCCTGGTGCGCCATCGCTCTGATCACGTGTGCGGCCATGGAAGCGTCATCGGCTTCGGCAGCGAGCTTCACCGCGACGGTGAAGTGCCTCTGGGCAGTGGGGTGTTCGCCGTTGTCGAATGCCATCCACCCAGAGAGATAAGCAAGTTCCGCCGCGGTGGAGAACATGCTGCGCCGTACGCCATCGTCAGCGAAGGTGCCGTTGAGGTAGCCGGCGACTTCAGTGCTGAGGTAACGGACCACGGCCGTACGCGCGTGGCCCCCACCGTGTCGCTGGTCCATGGTGGAGAACAGGGCCGTCATGTCGCGAGCGGCCTGGAGATCGCCCAGCCCGACAAAGCGCCCCGAGATCCGCCGTTCGTTGCCCCGATCGGCCATGCGCGTCCACCAGGCATCGGGAGGCAGGGCGAGGGCAGCGAGCGAGTAGGCCGCGCTCCCCAATGCCTGCCTGCGGTCCATGTCCACGGTGTCGGTCCTCCCGAGAGGGCCAGGGCGCTCAGCGCATCCGTACGCCAGTCCAGCGGATCGTGGGTGGGTTCGGGCAGCCCGATCTCTCCGAGGGTGACGGTGCGTCCCAGGCGGCGCGAGAGCGCTTCGACCAAGTACCGTCCGACGCCGCCGGACGGCCGCACACCGTAACGAACCCAGTGGGTCACAGTGGACTTGTTCGTCTGGATGGTTTCGCCGTTCTCCGCTGCCACGCGTCGCACGGCATGGGCCAACGCCTCATTGGTCATACCCGCTTCGGCGATCGCATGGGCCAATGCTGCGTTGGGTTCACGCACGGATGCCATGACGTCTCCTCCAGGCGGTAAACCGCATAAACCACTGTGAGTAGCCAACACCGTACTCCTGGCAGCGGTTTGAAGGTTCACTGATGACAGCCGCTCAGGGCTGAGGAAAACCTGATCCGCCTTGTGCTTCCCGCTTCCCGACTGCGTGATTCCCCTGTGCCGCTTCCGGGCCTGCCGTCCCCCGACGGGCCCGGAGGCGGTCGTCCACCGCATCCCGGCCACCGGAGACCTCGATGACCGATCGTCCAGAGCGCGACCCGTCTCTCGCCCACACCCCCGGCACGAACCTGCCCGGCGGCCACCCGTCCGCTGAGTTGCTCGCGCGGGCCCAGCGCGGCTGGAACACCTTCCTGGCTCGCACCGGGCTGCTGCCGGGCAAGGACGAGGAGATCGAACGCAGCCGGAGCGACAACGAAAGCACTGAGCGATGAGCGCCATGCCCGAAGCATCCCCGACCTGGACCGACATGGGCCGGGACGTGGACCTGGCACTCGCACTCGCACAGGGGCGACCGACCGGGCCGGCTGCCGACGAGGTGCGCAAGCGGCTCCGCTCCCACATCGGACTGCTCGCCGACCCGGCCGAGGAGTACGCGAAGGGCCTGGCCGACTCCCGGGCCCGGGACATCGCGACCGCCACCGTGGACCACGCCCGTGGTCTGCTCCGCGACCAGGACGGCAACCCTGCCGCCATGCTCCGACTGCTGGGCAAGGCGGCCTACCACCTGATGCGGTACGCCTCCCGAGTTCAGCGGCACGGACAGCAGCCGTGAGCGGCGAGGTGCCGCCCGAGCGACCGTCCCGAGGCAGTGCGCCGGACCGATCGCCGACGACGTACTTCGACTGCGTCCTCACATCAGCGATCGACGCCGCCGCACACGTCCCGCTCCCCCGACCTCAGCCGGGCGCGGAGCATCGCGCTGCACACAGTGGGGTCCGCCCGCAGCACAGCTGAAGGTCGGAGCCTGGACCCTGCCTTCAGACTCCGGCTGCTTGCCAAGAGCTCCGGGCACGTCGCCCGCTACGCCGCCAAGGCACGGACGGCCTGACTCGGGCCGCTGACGCCTCGCGGCAACAGCGGAACCCGTCCGATCACTTCCCTCTGGAGAAGGAGAAAAGTCGATGCGCAAGCTGATCGCCACCGAGAACACCCGGAACAAGCCCACCGAGGGCGTTGAGGAGGAGGCCGCGCTGGTCGAGATCGGCGACGCCGCCGTGCTGACCGAGGGCCAGGGCAGTGGCCACAGCGAGGACAAGCGCCGCGCCTACAACTGCTGACCGGTCCGGCGGACATGGTGGTGCGGGCCCGGCATGCCCAGCCCGCACCACCTGCCCCACCCACCTCTGGAGGAAATCCGTGGCCCTCGGCGGCTTCAGCACGACGGGGAACGAATGCCCCTTACCTCTCGGTGCAGAACTGATCGCCCCGACGTCGTCCGTATGGCGGCTCGGTACTACCCCTGTCCGCACGCTGACCGCCGACGACGGCACGCGCCGAGTGCTTCTCCTCGGTTGGTGCGGCGCCACCGACGCGCATTTGTCCGCCCTGGTCCATCGCCCTGTCCCCACCAACGCGACTTGGCGCTGGCCGGGGAACTACGCGGTCGTTGAGGAGAACGCCGACAACGTCGTACTGCACACCGACCCGGTGTCAGCCTTCCCCCTGTACTCCATGCCCTGGCGGTCGGGCTGGGCATGGTGCACCTCCGCCCGGCTGCTCGCCGCTCTCGCCGGTTCTGGCCCGGATCCGCAGCGGCTGGCTTGCGCGACCTTGACTCCGTCGGTCCCGGCGTTGATCGCCGGACGCAGCTACTTCACGAATGTGGAACAGGTGACGCCGGGCTGCCGTACGGAGCTGCCGCGTATCGGTGCCGTTCGCCGCCGCATCAACCTGTGGCGGCCCGATCCCGAGGCGTCACAGCTCGCCCATCGGCGTCTGCGGCTCGCCCTCGCGGAATCCGTCGCGCTGCGGGCCAGGGCCGATCCGACGCTGTCCAGCGACCTGTCCGGCGGCCTGGACTCCACCACCGTCGCCGTCCTCGCCGCCCACGCTCTGCCTGCCCCGCACCGGCTGAACGCTGTCACCATCCACCCTGAAGGCAACCAGGGCGGAGCCGATCTCCGCTACGCCCGGCTGACCGCTGCCGCGTCCGGCGGCCAGATCGTGCACCACCCGCTCCCCCTGGGAGCCCGGCACCTGCCCTACACGCTCATCACCGCTGCGCCGCCCACCGACGAGCCCGCCCCATCGACCTTGACCCAGGCCAGGCTGCGCGGGCAGTTCCGATGGATGCGTGACCACCTCGGCACACGGACCCACCTGACCGGCGATGGCGGGGACAGCGTGCTCTTCCAGCCTCCTGCACACCTCGCCGATCTCATTCGCCACCGACACCTCGGACGCGCGACAAGCGAAGCGTTCGGCTGGGCGCGCTTGCGTCGCGTCTCCGTGACGCCGCTCCTGCGAGATGCCGTCGCCATGGCGCGCACACCTCGCCGCGAAGCCCTCTCCAGCATCGCCGAGCATCTGGCCGGGCGAGAGGCCGGCAACCGGGGCAACGTGCGCTGGTTTCCGCTGCTGCCCCTTCCCGACTGGGCTGAACCGGATGCCGTCAGACACGTCACCGAGGCCGCCCGGCAAGCGGCTGAGTGCCCCGATCAGCTGGCTTGTCTCGACGCATCCGTGCGGACCCTCGTGGATGAGATCCGGGAGGTGGCCCGCACGGCAGCAGCCGATGTGGAACTCGCAGTGAGCTGTGGCCTCGATCTCCACAATCCCTTCCTGGACCCCACTGTGGTGAACGCAGTGCTCACCAACCCGCTGGAGCACCGACCGGCCGTTCACGCATACAAGCCGCTCCTTGTCCGTACTGTCGGGGATCTGCTGCCGCCCGAAGTGGCCGCCCGCACCACGAAGGGCAGCTTCGATACGGACCACTACGCGGGAATGCGCACCAACCTGGACGACCTGTCGGCACTGGCGGATGGATACCTCGCCGGGCTCGGACTCATCGACCCCCGACGCCTGAGAAGTCACCTGCGCCAGGCCGCCGCCGGAATTCCCGAGCCGCTCGCCACACTTGAGCAAGTACTGACCACCGAGGCATGGCTCGTCGCACACCACCGGGAACCCGCCCCGGCCTGGACCTCCCAGCCCTTGCGGAGCGCCCCGTGACCGATCTCCCTTCTCACGCCACCGCACCCGACCACGTCCGCGCTGTGGACTTCGGTCATGTCCTGGTCCTGATCAACTACCGCACCAGTCGGGTCCATTGTCTGCTCCCCGAAGCCTCGGCATGGTGGCGAGCGGCAGCCGCAACCGGACACCTGGCCCCAATACCGCCCACCGCCGCGCGCCGATTTCTTGCCGCCGGGCTCCTGACGCCCACCACGACAGCTACTCCGTGGACACTCCCTGCGGATGCACCCGCACCCGAAGCGAGCTGGGGCAGCACAGAGCACCCCGCCGGTCTGGCCCGACCGCCCCGCAGTCCTTCCCTCACCGCCTCGTCTTCCCTGGCAGCGGTGCTCGCGGTCAAGCGGGCAGGGCCGGCACCGGGCACCATGCATCGCATCACCAGTGCCGTGCGGTTCGCCGCGTCAACTTGCCTCCGCCCCGCCACCACGTTCCAGGCCGTCCAGGCCGTGCGCCGGGCCGGATGGCGTTTCCCGGGACGTGCGGCCTGTTTGGAGGAGTCCGCTGCCGCTGTCTTTCTCCTCGCCACCCGGCGGCTCGCCGTCACCTGGTGCCATGGTGTCGCCGCCGACCCGGTGCGCCTGCACGCCTGGGTACAGACTTGGGACGGGGCCGCGGTCGCGGAGCCCGACTCGACGCGCGTGTACGCGCCCGCCATCACGATCGGAGGCCCCCATCACCAGCTCTGACCCGATTCTCTGGATCAGTACCGGCACCTGCGCCCTCGGCCCCTACCGACCCGACCTCGTCGAGACGTACTGGCGGTGGGAGCAGGACCCCTCTCTCCTGGTCGGCTACGGGCGGCAGGGCCCGGAATCGCTGGAAGCGCGGACCGAGGGCATGGCCCACCAGTCGCGCGGCGAGAACATCCGGTTCACGGTCTACGACCTGGCGGGCGGCAACCCGGTGCCGGCCGGGGTGAGCACGCTGCTCCCGGACCACGGTGTACGGACGGCCGAGTTCGTGATCATGCTCGCCCCCGAGGCACGTGGGCGCGGGCTGGGCCGCGAAGCCACCCGGCTCACGCTCGACTACGCCTTCCACGTGACGAATCTGCGCATGGTGTGGCTCAAGGTCCTCGCCCCAACGTCGCAGGAGTCAACGCCTACGCGAGAGCGGGGTTCCGGAAGGCCGGAACGCTGCGCCAGTCCGGATATTGGCTCGGTCAGGTCTGCAACGAGATCATCATGGACGCGGTCGCCTCGGAGTTCAGCGGTCCGTCCGCCGTGCGGAAGCTGCTCGCCCCGTAGCGGGGCCCTCGCCCCGTAGCGGGGCCCTCGCCCGCGTACGACAGCCGACGGCGAGGCCGTGTGCCGAGCCCGCCGGGCACGAAAAAAGCCTCTGCCCCGCGAATGGTCTCGCGGGGCAGAGGCTCACATGGGAATTGTGGAGATGGCGGGAATCGAACCCGCGTCCAACGGTGCAGAATCAGGGCTTCTCCGTGTGCAGTTCGCTGTGCTTTTCTCGGCCCCGGTAGTCACGCGAACAAGCTACCGACAGGCCCAGCCACTGTTTGGTTTCCTTCCAGGCCCCGTGACCGGGCCTAGAAGTTTAGATCCCTTGATGATGCCAGGATCCGGGTCGGGATCACCCCCGGGCTGACACTTCGCAAGTCGCTACTTAGGCAGCGAGGGCGAAGGAATCGCGCTTGGTGTTGGCGATTATTGGTTGCGACATATGGTTTACGAGATCATTGCCGCTTCCTCGACACGCTTCCCCTGCTTCGACATCCGCTGTCGAAACCGATCATCCCCATGTGGTGTTTTCAATACGCGCACCCGCTGTGAGGTGCAGTGCCATCGTACGTGACCAACGCACGACGATGCCAGCCTATTCCTGCCGGCCCGTCCGCACGCTTCCCGGACCCGCCCACGCACCCCGCGGGGCAAGGCCGCTACGCGCTCCGCTGGCGCCGGCGCGCCGCCGAGACCGCGCGGTTGGTCTCGCGCAGGTCCTGCTTCTCACGCAGGGTCTGCCGCTTGTCGTACTCCTTCTTTCCCTTCGCCAGAGCGATCTCGACCTTGACCCGGCCGTCCTTGAAGTACAGCGCGAGCGGCACGATCGTGTGGCCCGTCTCGCCCGACTTCGACTCCAGCTTGTCGATCTCGGCCCGGTGCATCAGTAGCTTGCGCTTCCGCTTGGCCGAGTGGTTGGTCCAGGTCCCCTGCACGTACTCCGGGACGTGGATGTTGTGCAGCCATGCCTCGCCCCTGTCGATCTGGACGAAGCCGTCCACCAGGGAGGCCCGCCCCAGCCGCAGCGACTTGACCTCGGTACCCATGAGTACGAGACCGCACTCGTAGGTGTCGAGGATGTGGTAGTCGTGCCGCGCCTTCTTGTTCTGCGCGATGAGCTTGCGCCCCGTGTCCTTTTCCTTAGCCATAGTGCGGCCATTTTCGCACTACGACCCACCCCCGAGGCCACTCAATACCGTCTCGGCCCGCCGCTCGGCCCCGGAGCCGACCGCGAGGTCCGGGGTGATGCCGCGGCCGTCGACCCCACGGCCCGCCGGGGTGCGGTAGTGGCCCACGGTCAGCTCGGCCACCGAACCGCCCGGGAGCTTGCTGGGCATCTGGACCGATCCCTTGCCGAAGGTGCGCGATCCGACGGTGACGGCGCGGCCCCGGTCCTGGAGCGCGCCGGTGAGGAGCTCGGCCGCGCTCATCGTGCCGCCGTCGACGAGGACGACGAGCGGGCGGACGGTGTCGCCGCCCGGCTGCGCGTAGAGCGCGCGCTGCTCGCCGTGTACGTCGTACGTGGCGACCAGGCCGCCGTCCAGGAACGCGGAGGCGGCGGTGACGGCCTCGGTGACCAGGCCGCCGGAGTTGCCTCGGAGATCGAGGAGCACCCCGGCGCGCGCCGGTGCGTCCCGGACCGCGTCGCGGACCTTCGAGCCCGAGCCCCTGGTGAACGAGTCGACCTCGATCAGCACAGCTGCGGAGGAATCGGAACGGTCGGGTCCGATACGCCGCACGGTGACGGCCTCGGTGGTGAGTTCGGCCCGGCGCAACGTCTCGGTCCGCAGCGCGGCGCCCCGCTGGACCTCCAACGCGACGGTGGTGCCGACGGCCGCCTCCGTACGGTCTCCGCGCAGCAGGGCGACGACCTCGGAGACAGGGCGCCTGTCGACCCGGCGGCCGTCGACGGTACGGAGCAGGTCGCCCGGCTCGATGCCGGCCCGCTCGGCAGGGCCGCCGGGCTGCACCCTGGCCACCTCGACCAGTCCGTCGGCGGAGCGCTCGGCGGAGATCCCGACGCCGGTGTACGAGCCGTCGAGGGCCTGCTCGAACTCCTCGTACTGCTGCTCGTCGTAGACCGCGCCCCAGCGGTCGCCGCTGCGGCTGACGACTTCCTCGGCCGCTTCCTTGCCGGACTTGCCGTCGGCCACGGCCCGTGCGGCGGCGGCGGCCACCTCGTCGCCGTCGAGGGTGGCGGCGACGGAACGGGTCGCCGGCTCCGGGGACTTCGCGCCGCCGCGCGGCAGCGAGCCGGTGGCCGCCGCGGTGGCCAGCACGCTCGCGAAGACCAAGGTCAGGGCCGCCCCGCGGCGCACACCGCGGGGCCCGAAACACTGCGTGGGACCCGACATGGCGTCGAGTGTAGGACAACGCCCCTGCGGCGCACGGCCGGTTGGCCGTGCGCCGCAGGGGCGCTTGTCACACCTTCAGGTACTTGCGGAGCGCGAAGAGAGCGGCAACGGCGGGCATCAGCAGACCGATCGCCAGAACCAGGGGCAGCTTGGTGAAGACCGCGTCCCAGCCGATGAAGTCGATCAGATTCAGCTTGCTCTGCAGCGCCAGGCCACCGTCGATCAGGAAGTACCGGCCGGCCAGCAGCATCACGCAGGCGAGCACACCGCCGATGAGGCCGGCGAACGCGGCCTCCATGATGAACGGCATCTGGATGTAGAAGCCGGAGGCGCCGACGAGCCGCATGATGCCGGTTTCACGCCGTCGGCTGAACGCGGACACCCGGACGGTGTTCACGATCAGCATCAGCGCGATGACCAGCATCAGCGCCATCACGAAGAGGGCGGCCACGTTCATGCCGTTCATCAGCTGGAAGAGGTTGTCCAGGATGGATCTCTGGTCCTGGACGGACTGCACCCCGTCACGGCCGGCGAAGGCGGTGGCGACGACCTTGTACTTCTTCGGGTCGTGGAGCTTGACCCGGAACGACTCCTGCATCTGGTCCGGCGTGATGTTGCTCGCCATGGGCGAGTCGCCGAACTGCTGCTGATAGTGCTTGTACGCCTGGTCGGCCGACTCGTACGTGACCGTCTGGACGACGTCCATCTTGCCGAGATCGGTCTCGATCTCCTTCTTCTGCTCCGCGGTGACGGCACCCTTGGCGCACTTGGGTGTGGAGGTCACATCACTCTTGCTGCAGAGGAAGATCGAGACGTTGACCTTGTCGTACCAGTAGTCCTTCATCGTGCTGACCTGCTCGCGCATGAGCAGCGCGCCGCCGAACAGGGCAAGCGAGAGGGCGACGGAGACGACGACGGCGAAGGTCATCGTGAGGTTGCGACGGAGGCCGACGCCGATCTCCGACAGGACGAACTGGGCGCGCATGGCGTCCTTTCAGTGCTTGGTGCTCAGTGCTGGTAGCCGTAGACGCCGCGGGCCTGGTCGCGAACGAGACGGCCCTGCTCCAGCTCGATGACGCGCTTGCGCATCTGGTCGACGATGTTCTGGTCGTGGGTCGCCATGATCACGGTGGTGCCGGTCCGGTTGATCCGGTCCAGCAGCTTCATGATGCCCACGGAGGTCTGCGGGTCGAGGTTGCCGGTCGGCTCGTCCGCGATCAACAGCATGGGGCGGTTCACGAACGCCCGCGCGATCGCCACTCGCTGCTGCTCACCACCGGAGAGCTCGCCGGGCCTCCGGTCCTCCTTGCCGCCGAGGCCGACCAGGTCGAGAACCTGCGGCACCGCCTTGCGGATCTCACCGCGCGGCTTGCCGATGACCTCCTGCGCGAACGCCACGTTCTCCGCAACGGTCTTGTTGGGGAGGAGCCGGAAGTCCTGGAACACCGTGCCCAGCTGGCGGCGCATGTGCGGCACCTTCCAGTTGGACATGCGCGCGAGGTCCTTGCCCAGGACATGGACCATGCCCTGACTGGCGCGCTCTTCACGGAGGATGAGTCGCATGAAGGTGGACTTGCCGGAGCCGGAGGAGCCCACCAAGAAGACGAACTCGCCCTTCTCGATATCGAGAGACACATCCCGTAGAGCGGGACGGCTCTGCTTCGGGTAGGTCTTGGAGACGTTGTCGAATCGGATCACGGATGCACCACGGTCGGCCGGGAGTAGGTGTGCGTGACCATACGCGAACCGGGCTGAGGCGTGCAGGCGCGCATCCAAGGATGGGCGTTTTATGGCGGAACGGCACCGGTCGACAGCGGGGCCGAAGCCCTACGGATCGGGCGATGTCCGGCGGGCCGCGCCGAAAACCACGCGAGCTGGCACAGTGGGAGGGGAACGGTTGCGTTTCCATGAGCGTTGTGCGGAGAGAAGGCATATGCGGCTCCGCCGCGCGGGAGGAGGAAAGCGCATGACCTACGACCGACTGGTGTGCGCAAACTGCGCGGCGCCTGTGAACGAGGGCCGCTGCCCCGTGTGCCGGGCCAGCCGTGAGCGGCTGCAGCGGGAACAGGGACAGGGAATCTTCGCCGGGCTGAGCCCCGTGACGCTGGTGGCCCTGCTGGTGGTGCTGCTGGGGGCGCTGGCGCTGCTGGCGCACCAGACGGTGTAGCACCGGACCGCGCAGCCGAGGCCGTCCGTCCGTCTGCGCAAGCGTGTACGTGTACGCGGAGGGGCCCGGGATGCCGACAGGCGTCCCGGGCCCCTCTGTGCGTACATGTGCCGCAGGTGGCCCTCAGGGCCTCTCGTTCGGATCTTGCCGGGCTCCGGCCTGATCCGAACGAAAGTCCCTAGGCGACCGTACGGCCGTTCATCAGGCGCGGCAGGATCCGGAAGCCGATGCCTCCGGCAATCATCGTCGCGGCGCCGACCAGCAGGAACGTGGTCTCGGCGGCACCGGTCTCGGCGAGCTCGTCCTTGCCCTTGCCCTGCTCGACCGGCTGGTTGCCCGCCGAGTCGGGGGTGGTGTTGTCCGCGCACTTCGCACCGTCGAGGTCCACGGTGCAGGTGTCGGCGTCGCCACCGGTGGTGCCGGAAGAGGCGTTACCGGTGGTACCACCGTTGCCGGAGGTGCCACCGTTGCCGGAGGTGCCACCGTTGCCGGAGGTGCCACCCTGGTGACCCGCGCCACCCTGGTCGCCCGCGCCACCCTGGTCGCCCGCGCCACCCTGGTCGCCCGCGCCACCCTGGTCGCCCGCGCCACCCTGGTCACCGGCACCACCCTGGTCGCCCGCGCCACCCTGGTCACCGGCACCACCCTGGTCACCGGCACCACCCTGGTCGCCCGCGCCACCCTGGTCACCGGCACCACCCTGGTCGCCCGCACCACCCTGGTCGCCCGCACCACCCTGGTCACCGGCACCACCCTGGTCGCCCGCACCACCCTGGTCACCGGCACCACCCTGGTCGCCACCCTGCGTGGTGCCGCCCTGGTCGACACCGCCCGGGTCGCCGCCCTCGGTGCCACCCTGGGACTCGCCCGACGGCCCGGTGAGGCCGGCGTCGATCCCCAGACCGGTGTCGTCGACGTGAGCGTTGGCCGACAGCCCGGCAACGTTGACATCGACGCCGACGGCCGATGCCACACCGGCAGCGGTGAGCGAGGCGCCCGCGGCGATCACCGCACCCGCGGCTATCCGCGCGACGCGTACTCGCGTCTTCTTGGTCATCTGCTGCTACCCCCAGTAGCTGTTCTCGTCAGTGGAGCAGCCATATGCGGGCCCCGGCTCTGCGGGGTTCGCTCCGAACGGCGCCACATCGAGTCGTGGCCATGCCGCCCGCCCCCGTTCACACCCGTCCCAGACATACGCATGCTGCCCTAGCACCCTGTCCAGAGTTAAGGACTACGTCAAGGCCGTTCCGGGCAATGTGAAACGGTTTGCTCGCAGTTGACCGTCATTCAGAATCACGACTGTGACGCACTCGCCACGGCGTCTGCGCAACTCGGAGGCCCAACTCCCTTTCGGAGCCGCTCCACACCGCCCCCAATGAAAACGGCGGTGCCGGAACCCCGTGGGGATTCCGGCACCGCCGCAAGAAACAGAAGCAAGGTGCAGAGGACAGGAACAGGCCCCTGCGGCCCGCCTACTTCTCCCGCTGCTTGCGCCAGCGGATGCCCGCCTCCAGGAAGCCGTCGATCTCGCCGTTGAAGACTGCTTCCGGGTTGCCCATCTCGAACTCCGTACGCAGGTCCTTGACCATCTGGTACGGGTGCAGGACGTACGAGCGCATCTGGTTGCCCCAGGAGTTGCCGCCGTCGCCCTTGAGGGCGTCCATCTTGGCCTGCTCCTCCTGGCGGCGGCGCTCAAGGAGCTTCGCCTGGAGGACGTTCATCGCGGACGCCTTGTTCTGGATCTGCGAGCGCTCGTTCTGACAGGAGACGACGATGCCGGTCGGGAGGTGGGTCAGGCGCACCGCGGAGTCCGTGGTGTTGACGCCCTGACCGCCGGGACCCGACGAGCGGTACACGTCGACGCGGAGCTCGGACTCGTCGATCTCGATGTGGTCGGTCTGCTCGACCACGGGCAGCACCTCGACACCCGCGAAGGACGTCTGGCGACGGCCCTGGTTGTCGAAGGGCGAGATCCGGACGAGCCGGTGGGTGCCTTGCTCGACGGAGAGCGTGCCGTAGGCGTACGGCACCTGGACGGCGAAGGTGGTCGACTTGATGCCGGCCTCTTCCGCGTACGACGTCTCGTAGACCTCGGTCTTGTAGCCGTGCCGCTCGGCCCAGCGGACGTACATGCGCTGGAGCTTCTCGGCGAAGTCGGCGGCATCGACGCCGCCGGCCTCGGCCCGGATGTTGACCAGGGCCTCCCGGGCGTCGTACTCGCCGGAGAGGAGCGTACGGACCTCCATCTCGTCCAGCGCCTTCTTGACGGACCCCAGCTCGGACTCGGCCTCGGCCAGGGCATCGGCGTCGCCCTCGTCCTGGGCGAGCTCGAAGAGGACCTCAAGATCGTCGATGCGGCCGCGGAGGGCCTCGGTCTTGCGGACCTCGGCCTGGAGGTGCGAAAGCTTGCTGGTGATTTTCTGCGCCGCCTCCGGGTCGTCCCAGAGGGAGGGCGCGGCCGCCTGCTCCTCAAGCGCGGCGATGTCCGCCCTCAGCGCATCCAGGTCCAGGACGGCCTCGATCGACCCCATGGTCGAGGAGAGGGACTTCAGCTCTTCGGAAATATCGACGACTGCCACGGGTCCAGCGTAACGGCTGTCGGCGCGGACATTCCTCGGGCCGCATGATCACGACTCGGTGACCGGGCGCGCGGCGCCTTCGCGACCCCTGCCGCCGAGGGCTGCCGAGGGGGCGCCCGGCCCCGGAAGCCGTCGGGAACCGCCCCACGGGGGCGTTCCGGTCAGGGTGTTCCCGGCGCCGAGCTCTTCGTGTCCTGCGCGGGTGCGTCCGTCCCGTCGCCGCCCAGCGCCAGCCACCCACCCACGCCGAGGGCCACCACCAGCACCAGCGCCGCGGCGCCCAGCGTCAGACGGCGCTTGCGGACCGCCGCGGACTTGTTGCGGGCCGAGCCGGGGCGGGGCCTGCCCGGGGCGCGCGGGGCCCTGGCCGTGCCCCGGGGGCCGCCGGAGAGTTCGTCGGGGGCCGGTACGCGCATGCTCGTGTGGGTGTCGCGGTTGGAGTCGGTGGACGAGCCGGGGACCAGCGGGACCGCGCCGCGGCGGCGGGGTTCCTCGGGCGCGGGGGTGTACTGCTGCTCGTCGTACGTCCGGGGCTCCGGTTCGGCGTCCGGCTCGTCCACGTCCAGCGGCGGGATGCCGGCCAGCTGCGGGAGCTGCTCGCGCAGCCGGGCCGCCAGCTCGGAGGCGCGCAGCCGGGAGGCCGGGGCCTTGGCCAGGCACTGGACCAGGAGCTGCCAGAGCTCCTCGGGGATGCCCGGGAGCGGGACGACCGTCTCCGTGACGTGGCGGCGCAGGACCGCGCCGGGGTGTCCGCCGCCGAACGGCGTGAAGCCGGCGAGGAGTTCGTACAGGACCGTGGCGAGGGCGTAGATGTCTACGGCGGCGCGGGGCGGGAGGCCCTCGACTATCTCGGGGGCCAGATAGTCCGGCGTGCCGATGATCTTGCTGGCCTTGGTGCGGCGCGGAGTGTCGATCAGTTTGGCCACGCCGAAGTCGGTGAGCAGCGCGGGGTGCGAGCCGCCGGGGCCGAGCGGGCCCTCCATGTCGAGCAGGATGTTCTCCGGCTTGACGTCACGGTGGACCACTCCGGCCGCGTGCGCGGCGGCCAGGCCGTCGGCGACGTCCGCGATGATCGCGACGGCGGCCTCGGGCGCGAGCCGGCGTTCCCGGTCGAGGCGGGTGCGCAGGTCCGTGCCGCGGACCAGGTTCATGACCAGTGCCAGGTCGTTGCCGTCCACCACGAGGTCGCGGACGGCGACGACATGGGGATGGTCCAGGCCGAGCAGCGCGGTGCGCTCCTGGACGAAGCGGCCCACGAGCTCCTGGTCGGACGCGAGGTCCTCGCGGAGCAGCTTGATGGCCACCGGGCCCTCGGGCCCCTCGCCGAGCCACACCGTGCCGGCGCTGCCGCGCCCCAGGATCTGGTGGGCGGTGTACCGGCTGCCGATATTCCGTGCCAAGACTGCTCCCTCAGCGGCTGGCGATGGACCGTCGCTCATGACCCCCGGTCGACAAAGTTACGCGTCGATCGGGGTGTTGAGTGCCCGGGATGGCGCCAACCCTCACTTCTGCGGGCGAAATGAGATGGAAACTGGCCCGCAGAAGTCGATTTAGCTACAGAGTTGATGATGTGTCGGCCGCTCAGGGGCCGCTGCTGCCACCCAGATTCGAGACCCAGTCGGTCACGGTGGAGACGGTGTCGCTGATCGCCTGCCAGTAGCTCTTGCCCTGGCCGATCCAGTCCTGCAGCGGGGTCAGTTCCCAGATCAGCCAGCCCGCGACGAAGAGCAGGACCAGCGTGAACAAGCAGCCCTTGAGACAGCCGAGTCCGGGGATCCTCATCGGGTTGGCGCTGCGCTGCCTGGGCTCGCGGGGCTGCCTCGGGGCAGGCTGCTGGGGCGGCGGCTGCTGCGGGGGCGCGTACTGCTGCCGCTGGTACTGCTGTTGGGGCTGCGGCTGCGGCTGATACTGCTGGCGCTGGGGCTGGGGGTACTGCTGCGGCGGCTGCTGCTGGTACTGCGGTGGCTGCTGCCGTTGCTGCGGCTGGGGCCGCTGGGGGCGGCGGCGCAGCGGGTCCTGGTTCGGGTCGAGGTACTGGACCTGCGTCTGCTCGTTGCGGTCACGGGCCGCCCGGAGCTGGGACTGCCAGGGGTGCGGGTCCTCGGGCTGCGGAGCGCCGTCCGGGCGCGGCGGTACGGGCGGCAGGACCGAGGTCGGGTCGGCGTGCCCGCCCGAGCCCTGGCCGGGGGCGTGCTGCATGACGCTGGTCGCGGCGTTCGGATCGTACGAGCCCGCGTTGCTCGGCAGCACCTGCGTCGGGTCGGCCGCGCCGGGCGTCTGCGGAACGGCCGCGGGCGCCGGGTCGGGTGCGAGCAGGGCGCCCACGCCGTCGGCCGCCGCGATCTGGGCGGCACTGGCCTGCACTCCGATGCCGGCCGCGACGGTGCGCAGCGCGCGGGCCAGGTTCTCGGCGCTGGGCCGCCGGTCCGGGTCCTTGCTCAGGCAGCGCTCGATGACCGTCCAGAGCGGCGCCGGGACGGTGGTGGGGCGGCGGGGCTCCTCGCTGAGGTGCCGGTGCAGGACTTCGAGGGCGGTGCCGCCGGCGAACGGCGGACGGCCGGTGATCAGCTCGTACAGCAGGATGCCTGCGCCGTAGATGTCGACGGCGGAGGTCTGCGGGCGGCCCTCTGCGGACTCGGGCGCCACATAGGCGGGCGTGCCGACGAACTCATGGGTCCGGGTGAGCCCCGGGGAGTCGGCCAGCCGCGCGATGCCGAAGTCGGTGAGCATCGGGCGCATCCCGCCGTCGCGCTCGTCGAGCAGGACGTTGGCGGGCTTCAGGTCGCGGTGGACGACGCCGTCGGCGTGGCTGGCGGCGAGCGCGTCCGCGATCTGGGCGGTGAGCAGCGCGGCGGCGACCGGGGTGAGCGGACCGTTCTCGCGGAGGTAGCGGTGCAGGTCGGGGCCGTCGACCAGATCCATGACGAGGGCGAGGAGATCGCCCTCGACGACCAGGTCGCGGGTGCGCACGATGTTCTCGTGGGTGAGCCGGAGCAGCACGGAGCGCTCGCGCAGGAACCGCATCACGATGTCCGCGTCGTTGGCGAGCTCCTCCTTCAGGACCTTGATCGCCACGGTCTCGCCGGGCTGGCCGGCCACGGCCGCCTCGGCGCCCGCGGTCTCCCGCTGGCGGGCACGCCAGACGGTGCCCGTGGCGCCGCGTCCCAGCGGCTCTTCGAGCAGGTACTTGCTGCCTACCGGCCGCACGTCATGCGCTCCCTGCTGATCGTGGTGCTTGCGGTGCTCCCGGATCGGCCCGGGAGTTCCGGCCCACTCTAGGGCCTGTCGTCAAACTGCCGTCGCCGCCCGGAGGGCTGCCGTGCGGCGCCCGGCACGCACGACGGACGGCGGTCCGTCGGCAGGCCCGGCGCGGGGCGGCCCGCGAGGTCGAGCCGGTCCGCCCGCTGTTCGTCGTCGGCTCCGCCCGCCGGGCCCGGCTGCCTCCCGAAGAGGTACCGGACCGGTCACGGAACAAGACGCTCACATCGGGCCAATGGTTGCCGCACACTCGTACGACGCGTTCCGGACACCCTCCCGTACCGGTTCCGCCGCCGCGGTGAACCTTCCAAGCAGGCACTTATGGGCGCACAGCAGACGTTTCAAGATCACTTAGCGGTGACCCCCGGGCGTGTTGTCAGTGGCAGGTGCGAGGATGCCTTCAGCACGGGACTGTGGGGTCGGGAGCCCTGCGGCACGTGACGAACCTGTACCGGACGACGCGTCCGTGTCGGGTGGGGGGAATCACAGGGCCTTTCCCCTGCCCGGCGCCGGGCGCAGAAGGGACCGCTGACGGCGATGCAGATCCGGCTGACCGTCCTCGCGCCGCGCAGCGGCCAGACCCCGGCGCGCGCCTGCGACGTGCTGGTCACCGCCCCGTCGGGGACGGCGCTCGCCACGGTGGCGTCCCCCCTGGCGGCGGCGGTCTCCGGGCCCGACGGCTCGCTCGGCAGCGGTGCGGTGGTGCTGTTCGCCGGGCGTGAGCGGCTGGACGCGCAGCGGTGCGCGCTGGGTGAGCCCCCGCTGGTCGACGGAGCGGTGCTCTCGCTCCAGGTCCCGGGCGAGGACGAGGCGGCGGACGACGCCGTTCCGGCGCAGCTGCACGTGATCGCGGGGCCCGACGCGGGCGGCGTCCACCTGCTGCACGGTGGCCGGATCCGGATCGGCCGCTCCGCCGACGCGGACGTCCCGCTCGACGACCCCGACGTGTCCAGGCTGCACTGCGCGGTGACGGTCTCGGCGGACGGTCTGGTCTCGGTCGCGGACCTGGGCTCCACCAACGGCACCCTGCTCGACGGCACGGAGGTCCGCGACCGCCCGGTGCGCCTGGATCCCGGCGCGCTGCTGCGGCTCGGCGAGTCGACGCTCCGGCTGACCTCCGGCGCCCGCACGCCGACGCTGGCGACGGCCCCGGACGGCGAGGGACATCTGCGGGTGTCCGGCACAACGGGCGCGGCCGGTGGCAAGGCGTACGGTTCCGGCCATGCGTACGCCCAGGCCGTCTCCCCCGGCTCCGGGCCCGCCCCTCAGGAAGGGACCGACGACCCTCACGCGTACGGAAGCGGCGACGGCGGGCACACCGACACCCGCCGCCGGTCCCCCGCCGAGCGCTCCCCCCGGTCCACGGACGAGGAGTCGCCCCGGCGGGGCGGGATAGGCGCCTGGGCGCGCAGACTCGCGGGCAACAAGGGCGAGCCGGTCCATGAGGCGACACCCGACGGGACGGGGGAGACCGGGCCGCCGTACCCGTCCGACGGCCCCATGACGCCCCCGGGGTCCGCCGCGTCGAGCAGCTGGCCCGACCCCGCGGCCGTGCTGCTGACCGCGCTCGGCCCCGGCCCCCGGCTCTGGGAGCGCGGCACCGCGCACCCGGAGGCGCTCGTGGTGCGCCTGGGCACGACGGACCGCGCCGAGCTGCCCGCCGTGCCGGTGACCGTGGGGCTGCGGGAGGCCGGTTCCCTCGGGCTCGCCGGGCCGCGTACGCGGCTGGCCGGACTCGCCCGTTCGACGGTGGCGCAGCTCGCCGCGCTGCACTCCCCCGCCGACCTGGAGATCGTGCTGATCAGCACGGACCGCGCGCGCGGCACGGACGAGCGCAGGCGCGAGTGGGCCTGGCTCGGCTGGCTGCCCCATCTGCGGCCGATGCACGGCCAGGACTGCCGACTGCTCCTCGCGTACGACCGCGAGCAGGCCGTCGCCCGTACGACGGAGCTGGTGCGCCGGCTTGACGAGGGGCCGCTCGGGCCCGGCTGGGCGAGTCTGGACCGGAGCACGGTCGCCGAGGCCGCCGAGCGGTACACCGGTTCCTACACCGTGGTGATCGTCGACGGCGACCCCGGTTCGGCGGCGCTGCGCGAGACCACCGCCCGGCTGGCCGCCGCGGGCTCGGCCGCCGGAATCCATCTGATCTGTCTGGCGGAGACCCCGGCCGCCACGCCCACCTCACCGGTCGCGGCGACGTACGAGGCCGCCTGCCACGCCTCGATCGCGTTCCGCGAATGCGGGGCGGTGGCGATGCTGAGCGGCGATGTGGCGACGGCCCTGCGACTGCTGCGCACCGCGGACGGCCGGGCCGCGGGCCGTGGCACCGTCGCCGCGGTGGACGCGGTGTCGGCGCACTGGGCCGATCGGTTCGGCCGGGCGCTGGCCCCGCTGCGCACGGAGGGTTCGGCCACGGCCCACGGCCGGCCCGCGTCGGTCGCGCTCCCGCCGACCGCCCGGCTGCTGGACGAGCTCGGCCTGGCGCGCGCCACCCCGGCCTCTCTGATGGCCCGCTGGGCCTCCACCGCGGACGACCAGCCCGGCGCCACGGTCCGTGGCTCGGGCCGCTGGACGGGCGGGCCGGGAGGTGCGGCCGGCGGCGGTACGGACGCGGACGCCCGCGGTTCGGGCCGTACGGAACACCCGCGCGGCGCGACCCCCCGCGTGGGCGCCCAGCGCTCGGCACCGGACGGCGTGGGCGGATACGTCCCCGGTTCGGGCCGCACCCTGTATCCCGGCAGCGAGACCGCCACGCACGTCGGCACCCCGGTCCACGGCCTCGCGCGCGACGACGCCCACGACACCCGTGGCTCCGGGCGCACCCCGTACCCCGGCGCCGCCGCCCCCCGGGTCGGCGGGCACTACGGCGGCTCGCCCGGAGACACCCCGGGCTCCCGCACCGTTCCCGGGTCGGAGTTCCGGGGCGGTGGCGATGTCCAGGGGGCCGACGGTCTCCCTTCCGCCGGGTCCGGGCGCACCCCGAACCGGGTGAGCGGACCGCGCGGCGGCGACACGCCCCGGATCGCGGCGCGGAGCGCCGAGGGCGCGGCGGCGACCGGACGTGCCGCCGTGGCCGCGGACACCGGCACGGGCACGCCCGCCGCCGCCCCCGCCGAGGGCACCGCCGCCGTGGCCGCCGGGCGACCTGTCGTGGTGCTCGGGGCCGGGCCCCGGGGCCCGGTCAGTGTGGACCTGGCGGAGGAGGGCCCCCATCTCCTCATCGAGGGGCCGCCCGGCAGCGGACGTACGGAGCTGTTGCGGGCCGTCGCCGCCTCACTGGCCGCGGCCGCCCGACCCGACCTGCTGGGCATACTGCTGGTCGACGGCGCCGGGGGCGAGCGCGGCGAGAGCCTCGGCCCGTGCGCCGAACTCCCGCACGCGTTCGCGCACCTCGTGGCGTCCGATCCGGTGCGGATGCGCGAGTTCGCGCAGGCGCTGGCCGGTGAGCTGAAGCGGCGGGCCGAACTGCTCGGCTCGTCCGACTTCACCGAGTGGCACCACCGCAACGAGGGGGCGCAGCGGATGGCCGGTCAGCGTCCGCCGACGGCCGCGGAGCAGCGGGGCGACGTGGACTCGCCGATGAGCGGGACGCTCCGGCTGCGGCCCGCGGCGGCGCGGTCCGTGGGCCCCGGGCCTTCCCCGCTGCCCCGGCTCGTCGTCCTGGTCGACGACTTCGACGCGCTGGTCGCCCCGGCGCTCGGCAGCCCCGGCCGGCCGGCCGCCGGTTCGATCGTGCGGGCCCTGGAGGCCGTGGCCCGGGAGGGCGGCCGGCTCGGCGTCCACCTGGTCGCGACATCCGCCCGCCCGGACCGTACGGAGGACACGGACCTGGCCCACGGGGCCCGGCTGCGCATCGTGCTGGACACGCCGGTCGTCCCGCCCTCGCCGGAGGACCCGGCGCCCGGCCGTGGCCGGCTCGGCCATCCGGACGGGCGGGTGACGCCGTTCCAGGGCGGCAGGGTGACGGGACGCATTCCGCGTACGGCGACGCTGCGCCCCACCGTCGTGCCGCTGGAGTGGGAACGGATGGGCGATCCGCCCACCCGGCGTCCGGTCCGGGAGCTGGGCAACGGCCCGACGGACCTGGCACTGCTCGCCAGTGCGCTGGAGCGGGCGGCCCGGTCCGTCGAAGCGGAGCCGATAGCCCCGTTCGGGCCCGTCCGCTCCTGAGGTATGCCTGGTCCGTACATGCACTGACATCACGTCACGAGCCCATTACGATCAAGGAGTTGACGCAGGAAACGGTATTGCGGCGCCCGTGCACCGGGCGTAGGACTGTGCGCACACGACGATGTGAGAGACGGGGAAGCTATGCGCACAACCCTTCGGATCAGCAGGGCGGCCGTGGTGTTCAGCGCCATCGGCGCATTGGCCCTCACCGGTTGCAGTGACGACGGCGGCAGTGGAAAGGGCAAGCCGGAAAAGAGCTCCGGGAACGGCAAGGGGAGCCCGTCGGGCGTCGCCCTGCCGAAGCTGGACGGCGAGAAGCTCTCGGTCGCGGCGGTCTGGACCGGAGCCGAACAGGCCAACTTCGTCAAGGTCCTCAAGGAGTTCGAGAAGCGCACGGGGGCGACGGTCACCTTCGTCCCGGCGCAGGACCCGATCGTCAACTTCCTCGGTACGAAGATCGCGGGAGGTCAGCCGCCGGACGTCGCGATGATCCCGCAGGTCGGCGCGATCCAGCAGGCCGCGCAGAAGAAGTGGGCCAAGCCGGTCGGCCCCGAGGCCAAGGCCCAGCTGACCAAGAACTACTCGCAGGTCTGGCAGGACCTCGGCGCGGTGGACGGCACCCAGTACGGCGTCTACTTCAAGGCCGCCAACAAGTCCCTGATCTGGTACAACGCCAAGGCGTTCGAGAACGCGGGCGCGTCCGAGCCGAAGACCTGGAAGGACTTCCTGGCGACGGCGGAGACGGTCTCCGCCTCGGGTGTCACCCCGGTCTCGGTCGGCGGTGCGGACGGCTGGACCCTCACCGACTGGTTCGAGAACATCTATCTCTCCCAGGCGGGCCCGGAGAAGTACGACCAGCTGGCCCAGCACAAGATCAAGTGGACGGACCCGTCCGTCAAGGACGCGCTGACCACGCTCGCGCAGCTCTTCGGCAAGCCGTCACTGATCGCGGGCGGCGCCGACGGCGCGCTGCAGACGGAGTTCCCGGCATCGGTCACCCAGACCTTCACCGGCGGTGACCAGCCCAAGGCCGCGATGGTCTACGAGGGAGACTTCGTGGCCGTCAACATCGCACAGACGAAGGCGAAGATCGGGACGGACGCCAAGGTGTTCCCGTTCCCGGCGGTCGGCGCCGAGTCCCCCGTCGTGACGGGCGGCGACGCGGCGGTGGCCCTGAAGGACGGCAAGGGCGCGCAGGCCCTGCTGACCTGGCTGGCCTCGACCGACGCCGCGAAGATCATGGCCGAGCAGGGCGGCTTCATCTCGCCCAACAAGGCCCTGGACGATGCCGCGTACCCGAACGAGGTGCAGCGCACCATGGCGAAGGCACTGGTGGCGGCGGGTGACGCGGTCCGGTTCGACATGTCCGACCAGGCTCCGCAGTCGTTCGGCGGAACGCCCGGGAAGGGCGAGTGGAAGACCCTCCAGGACTTCCTGAAGAACCCGAAGGACATCGCCGGGACTCAAGCGAAGCTGGAGTCCGACGCGGCCAAGGCGTACAAGAGCTGACGGGATGACGACAGCCGCAGCGGGGGGCGCCGACGCGGTGCCCCCCGCCGACACGCATCCGTCCGGACAGCCGTCGGTACCCGCGCCCAGGAAGCCGTCCGATGCCCCGGCCGGTGGCCCGGGGCGCGGACTCAGGAGTGTGACCGGCACCCGCCGGATCATCGCCGCGCTCTTCCTGGCGCCCGCGCTGGTGCTGCTCGGCGCGCTCGTGGTCTATCCGATCGTGTACTCCGTGTACCGGTCGTTCTTCGACCAGGCCGGTACGGGCTTCGCCGGACTCGACAACTACAAGGCGCTGTTCACGGACGACACCATCCGCACGGCGATCAAGAACAACGCGATCTGGGTCGTGTTCGCCCCGACGGTCTCCACCGCCCTCGGGCTGATCTTCGCGGTGCTGACGGAACGGATCCGCTGGGGTACGGCGTTCAAACTGATCGTCTTCATGCCGATGGCGATCTCCATGCTCGCCGCCGGCATCATCTTCCGGCTGGTGTACGACCAGGCCCCGGAGCGCGGGGTCGCCAACGCCGTATGGGTGGGTGTGCACGACACCTTCACCGAGTCGGCGAGCTATCCGAAGGCGCATCCGCTGCCCGTCCATCCGCTCAAGGCGGGCGGCGGCGGCTCGTTCGTCACCAAGGCGCCGGTGCGGGCCGGACAGCCGGTCCAACTGCCGCTGGTCGGTGTGGCGCCGGCGAAGATGCCGACGGACGCGAAGCCGGCGAAGGCCGCCGCGGCGGCGTCCGGGAAGATCACCGGTACCGCGTGGCTGGACTTCACCAAGGGCGGCGGCGGCAGGCCGAATGTCATCGATGCCAAGGAACTGGGGCTCAAGGGCATCAAGGTCGAGGCGGTCAAGGACGGCAAGGTGGTCGCCTCGGCGACCGCGGGCGCGGACGGTACGTTCACCCTGCCCGCCTCGGCCGACGGTGCCGAACTCCGGCTCCCCGCATCGAACTTCGCGGAGCCGTACAACGGGGTCGAGTGGCTCGGCCCGACGCTGGTCACACCGGCGATCATCGGCTCCTACGTCTGGATGTGGGCCGGGTTCGCGATGGTGCTGATCGCCGCGGGCCTGGCCGGTCTGCCGCGTGAACTCCTCGAAGCGGCCCGGGTGGACGGTGCGAACGAGTGGCAGGTGTTCCGCCGGATCACGGTGCCGATGCTCGCGCCCGTTCTCTCGGTGGTGCTGGTCACGCTGATGATCAACGTCCTGAAGGTCTTCGACCTGGTCTTCATCATCTCGCCCGGCTCCTCGCTGGCCGACGCGAACGTGCTGGCGCTCCAGCTCTACCGCTCCTCGTTCGGCACGGACGCCGACCTCGGGATCGGCAGCGCCATCGCCGTACTCCTGCTGCTACTGGTACTCCCGGTGATGTACGTCAACATCCGCCGGATCCGGAAGGAGGGGCGCCGATGACGACAGCCTCGCCCACGACCGCGAGCACGACGGCCGGTACCGCACCGGTGAAGGCCGAGCGGTCCCTCGGAGCACGCATCGCCGCCCGCGCCGGCGGCGGCGTGATGCGGGTCTTCCTCATCCTGGTGGGCCTGTTCTGGCTGATGCCGACCGTCGGGCTGCTGCTCTCCTCGCTGCGCGGCGCGGACGACATCGCGTCGAGCGGCTGGTGGAAGATCTTCACAGCCCCCTCCCAGCTCTCCTTCGACAACTACTCCCGGCTGCTGGACAATTCGACCATCACCCACTCCCTGCTCAGCACGGTCGTGATCACCGTCCCGGCGACCGTCCTGGTCGTCGTGATCGGTTCACTGGCCGGATACGCCTTCGCCTGGATGGACTTCCCCGGCCGCGACTGGTGGTTCCTGCTGGTCGTGGGGCTGTTGGTGGTGCCGGTCCAGGTGGCTCTGGTCCCGGTGTCCAAGCTCTTCGGCGCCATCGGGATCTTCGAGACGACCTTCGGCGTGGTCATCTTCCACACGGCCTTCGGTCTGCCCTTCGCGATCTTCCTGCTACGGAACTTCTTCGCGGAGATCCCGAGGGAACTGCTGGAGGCGGCCCGGCTCGACGGGGCCGGCGAGATCCGGCTCTTCACCCGGGTCGTGATGCCGCTCGGCGGCCCGGCGATCGCCTCGCTGGGCATCTTCCAGTTCCTCTGGGTGTGGAACGACATGCTGGTCGCGCTGATCTTCGCGGACTCCGGCTCCCCGCCGATCACCGTGGCCCTGCAGCAGCAGGTACGGCAGTTCGGCAACAACATCGATGTGCTGGCGCCCGGCGCCTTCGTGTCGATGGTGATTCCGCTGGCGGTCTTCTTCGCCTTCCAGCGCCAGTTCGTCTCCGGCGTGATGGCGGGCGCGGTGAAGTAGTACGCCGCACAGCCGTACGTCAACACGGGGTGGTCCTGTTCACCGCAACAGGGCCACCCCACCTGCTGTTTCACGGGTTTGCCACGTTTTGACGTAACTCCGTCACTCCATCGGCCGTTTGCGGACCGCCCGCCCGCGCTGCGAACGACCCATGGATGTGTTGTGCCCCGGTTCAGTGTCATCGTGCCCGCGTACCGGGTTCAGGCATATCTGCACGAGAGCCTGGACTCGGTGCTGACCCAGTCGTTCGAGGACTTCGAGCTCATCGCGGTGGACGACTGCTCACCCGATGCCTGCGGCGCCGTCATCGACGAGTTCGCCGCCCGCGACGGCCGGGTGCGGGCCCTGCATCTGCCGGAGAACGTGGGCCTGGGCCGGGCCCGGAACGCCGGGATGGCGCAGGCCACCGGCGACTACCTGATCTTTCTGGACAGCGACGACACCCTCGCCCCCGGCGCCCTGCGGGCCGTTGCCGACCGGATCGAGGAGACCGCGGAACCCGACGTGCTGGTCTACGACTACGCCCGTACGTACTGGACGGGCGAGAGCGTGCGCAACACCTTCGCCGAGCACCTCGCCCAGACCGGCCCCGCCACCTTCACGCTCGCCGACCGGCCGGGGCTGCTGAAGGTCCTGATGGTCGTCTGGAACAAGGCGTACCGCCGCGAGTTCGTCGAGGCCGAGGAGTTCGCCTTCCCGTCCGGTTACTACGAGGACACGCCCTGGACCTACCCGGTGCTGATGGCCGCCCGCTCGATCGCGGTGCTCGACCGGGTGTGCGTCGGCTACCGGCAGCGGCGCCAGGGCAACATCCTGGCCACCACCAGCCGCAAGCACTTCGACATCTTCGAACAGTACGACCGGGTCTTCGCGTTCATCGACTCCCGACCCCGGTTCGCGCCCTGGCGGCCGGTGATCCACCGCAGGATGCTCGACCACTTCTGCACGCTGTTCACCACCCGGGGCAGGCTGCCGCGCGGCAGCCACGCCGAATTCTTCCGCCGCGCCCGCGCCCACTGCGCCCGCTACCGCACCCCCGGCGCCCCCGCCACGCGCCGCGCCCGGCTGCGCCACGGCCTGATCCGGCTGGGCGCGCGCCGTACCTACCGCGCGCTGTGGGCCGCGCAGCTGCTGTACAGACGGCTGCGAAGGGCCACCGCGGCCGTCCGCCGGGTCCTGCGGGCCGCCGCCCTCCAGGCCTACTACCGCGTCCAGTTGCGGCTGCCCGTCCAGACGGACCGGGCGGTGTTCGCCGCGTACTGGCACCGCGGCTACGCCTGCAGCCCGGCGGCGATCGAGGCGAAGGCCCGCGAACTGGTCCCCGGGCTGCGGACCGCCTGGATCTGCCGCCCCGAGCACACGCACACCGTGCCCACCGAGACGCACGGCATCACCCCCGGGACGTACGGCTACTGGCGGGCACTGGCCCGCTCCGGCTATCTGGTGAACAACGTCAACTTCGACCGACGGCTGGTCAAGCGGCGCGGCCAGGTGCTGCTCCAGACCCACCACGGCACTCCGCTCAAGACCATGGGCCTGGACCTTCAGGACCGGCCGGCGGCGGCCCGCGGGACGGATTTCGGGCAGCTGCTCGCCAACGTCGACAAGTGGGACTACTCCCTGTCCGCGAACCGGCACTCCACCCTCGTCTGGGAGAAGGCCTATCCGTCGGCCTCCGCGAGCTGCGCGACACTGGAGTACGGCTCTCCGCGCAATGACATCTACCAGCGGGCCACCGCCGACGACGTGGCGCGGCTGCGCGAGTCGGTCGGCGTCCCCGAGGGCGCCCTGGCCCTGCTGTACGCGCCCACGCACCGCGACTACCGGCGCGACCAGCACTCCGTGCTCGACCTGGCACGCGTGGCGCGGGACCTCGGTCCGGGCTTCGTGATCCTGGCCCGCGCCCACTACTCGTACGGGGGCCAGCCGGTCCGCGAGCCGCATCCGCGGGTCGTCGACGTCAGTGGCCACCCGTCCGTCGAGGCCCTCGCGCTCGCCTCCGACGCGCTGATCACGGACTACTCGTCGCTGATGTTCGACTACGCAAATCTGGACCGGCCCGTCGTCATCCACTGCGGCGACCGCGAGGCGTACGAAGCGGCCCGCGGCACCTACTTCGACCTGCACTCCTGCCCGCCCGGCGCGATCGCGTACAGCGAGGCCGAGCTGCTGGACATCTTCGCGACCGGTCACTGGTGCGGCGCCCGCTCCGCCCGGCAGCGCGAGGCGTTCCGGGAGCGCTTCTGTCCGTACGACGACGGGCACGCGGCGGAGCGGGTGGTGCGCCGGGTCTTCCTGGGCGAGACGGCCGTACGTCCGCCGGTGATCCCTCCGGCGCTGCGGCGGCCCGCACCGGCGGCGGGCGACCCGGCACGGGTCGCGGTCCCCGCCCCCGCCGCGCTCCCCGGGGACCGGCAGGCTTCCACGGATCTCGGTCTCGCCGGGGCGGGCCCCACCAACCTCCCCTGACCGCGCCTTCCCCGTGCCCCCGACCGCCCCCGAGAACCGAGTCCGAGGAAGAGCCCGTATGACCCGGCTGAGTGTCATCATCCCCGTCCGCCGCGCCCGAGGGCAGCTGCGCGAGTGCCTGGAGTCGGTGCTCACCCAGTCGTTCACGGACATCGAGGTGATCGGGGTCGACGACGGAGCGCCGGACGGATCGGGGCTGCTGTTCGACGAGTTCGCCGTACGGGACCGCCGGGTGCAGGCCGTCCATCTGCCACCGGGGGCCGGCCAGGACGGCCGGCGCAACGCCGGGGCCGAGCGGGCCGTCGGCGACTATCTCCTCTTCCTGGAGGGCAACTTCGTCCTGCTGCCGGGCGCGCTGCGGGCCGTCGCCGACCGGCTGGAGGCCTGTGGTGACCCCGAACTCCTGCTGTTCGGCCATCACCGGCGGCCGTTCCGGGGCCGCCCCCGGCCGACCCGGTCACTGGAGCTGCTCCGCGCGCTGCCCGAGGACCGGCTCACCCTCGCCGGGCATCCCGTACTCCTGGATATCGCACCGGTCTCCTGGAACCGCGCCGTGCGCCGCTCCCTTCACGAGGGCGAGAAGCTGGTGTTCGGACCCGGACAGCACGGGGAGCGGATGTACGCGCTCCAGACCCTCGCCGCGGCCGGATCCGTCGCCGTGCTCCCCACCGCGTGCGTCGAGCACCGCGGCGGGCGCGGTCTGCCCGTCGAGGCCGACGGGCCCGAACCGGCGGACGGCTCCGCACCCCACCGGCTCGTCGACGCGTACGCCGGACTGATGGAGTTCGTCCGGGACCGGCCGCCCCTGCGTCCCGTACGGGCACCGCTCTTCTGCCGGGCGGCCTGGGAACTCCTCGCCGGGTACCCGGCGGTGACCCGGCGACGCAGGCGCTACGTACGGTCCGTGGCGGCCTTCCACCGGGCGCACCGGCCCGAGGAACACCGCTTCCCGACCGGCGCCAAGGGGCTGCGGCCGAGACTGATGAGCGACGGCCGGTACGTCGCGCTCGCGGCCCTCGACACGGTCCTGGCCCTGCGCCGGAACCTGCGGGCGGCGCCCGGCGCGGTCCGGGCGCGGGCCGGACGCGCCCTGTCCACGCGTTACTACTGGTGGCAGCGGAGGCTTCCGCTGGACCCCGGGCTCGCCGTCTACGCCGCGTACTGGAACCGCGGGGTGAGCTGCAATCCGGAGGCCGTCTTCCGCAAGGCCCGGGAGCTGGCCCCGCAGGTGCGCGGGGTATGGGTGGTGGCGAGGAACCAGGCGGACACGGTGCCCGAGGGCATCGACCACGTGGTGCCGGGAACCCGCCGCTACTGGCAGGTGCTGGCCCGTGCCACGTACTTCTTCAACAACGTCAACTTCCCCGATCACCTGGTCAAGCGGCCCGGCCAGATCCATGTGATGACCCATCACGGCACTCCGCTGAAGATCATGGGGCTCGATCAGCAGGACTATCCGGCGGCGGCCCAGGGGCTGAGCTTCGACCGGCTGCTCCAGCGCGTCGACCGGTGGGACTGGAGCGTCTCGGCCAATCCGCACTCCACCGAGGTGTGGGCCCGCGCCTACCCGGGCGCCGCGCGCTCCCTCGAAGCGGGCTATCCGCGCAATGACGTCTTCGCGACGGCGACGGACGAGCGGATCGCGGAGATCCGCGCGGGGCTCGGCATCCGTCCCGGTCAGCGGGCCGTGCTGTACGCCCCGACGCACCGCGACTACGAGGCGGCGTTCACCAGCCGGCTGGATCTGGTCCGGCTCTGCGAGGCGCTCGGCCCGGACACCGTGGTGATGGTCCGCGCCCACTACTTCTACGAGGGTGCCGGACTGCCGGCGCACCCCTCGCTCCTCGATGTCTGCGACCATCCGCGGATCGAGGAGCTGTGCCTGGCGGCGGACGCGCTGGTGACGGACTACTCGTCGGTCATGTTCGACTACGCCCATCTGGACCGTCCGATCGTGGTGCACGCCCCCGACTGGGAGACGTACCGCACGGTCCGGGGGGTCTGCTTCGATCTGCTGTCCGGAAAGCCCGGCGACACCCCGGGGGCGGTCTCCACCGGCACGGAGGAGCTGGCCCGGATCCTCCTCGACGGCAGCTGGCGGAGCCCGGCGAACGAGGCGCTGCGGGCCGCGTTCCGGGCCCGGTTCTGCCCGTACGACGACGGGCGCGCCGCGGAACGGGTGGTGCGGCAGGTGCTGCTGGGGGAGGCGGCGCCGGTCGGCGGACGGGCCTGAGGACGAGGTCCGTCCGCCGACGCGGTCTCAGCGTTGCTGGCCCGCCATCACCGTGACGAGCCCGACGACCACGAGCAGCGAGCCGCCCCAGGTCCACATCGAGGTCCGCTCGTGCAGCACGGTCGCGCCGGCCAGCACGATCAGCAGATACCCGAGAGCGTTGAACGGGTAGGCGATGGACAGCGGCACCTTGGCCAGGGTGGTCATCCAGGCGAGGGCCGACACCGCGAAGACCACCAGGCCGAGGACGACCCAGGGGCTGGTCGCGGCGCGCAGGGCGATGGATCCACCGCCCTGTGCGGCGGCGGCCGCGGCACCCTTCATCCCGTGCTTGAGCATGATCTGGCCGCCCGCCGACGAGAACACGGCGAACAGCAGCAGCATCAGACTGGGAAGGGTCAAGGCCTTGCTCCTGACTGCGACGACCGGGGCTGCGGACAACAGTGCGGGGGTGGAACGGGGGACGGCGGCCTCAGACGCCGACCCGGTCGGCAGAGGCGTGCTGTCGGTTGAGGATGTCCTGTACATCGACGTGCTCTCCAGCGATGATCGTCTCGGCCGCGTGCGGGGTGAGCAGCGCGACGTGCTGATAGCCGAACAGCGTCGGCCGGATCCGGGTGAACAGTTTCGACACTCCGCCGAGGACCGCGGGAAGCGGCCCACCGCCGAGCAGCGCCCAGAACGGGGCCCCGGTGGAGGCGATGTGGAGGACGTCGTATCCGGCGTCCCTGACCGTGCGGCGCAGGCTGGCCCGGGTGAAGAAGCGCAGATGCGTTTCGTCGAGGATGCCGCGCCGGTCGTAGTCGAAGACCCCGAGCGCGACCCGCAGCCTTGAGTACCAGTGGCTGAAGTTCGGTACGGAGAGCAGCACATGGCCGCCGGGCCGCAGCACGCCGGCGACCTCGGCGAGCACCCGCTCGGGGCGGGAGAGGTGCTCGATGACGTCGCCGGCGACCACGTAGTCGAAGCCGGCGCCGATCCCCGCGGGCAGGCCCTCCTCCAGATCGGCGAGGTGGAAGTGGGTGCATTTCTCGCGTACGCCGGGGACCTCGACGTAGTCCACACCCGTCACCTCGTGGCCGAGGGCTTCGAGGCGCTGTGCGAACAGGCCGCCGGAGCAGCCGAGATCGAGGACCCTGCCGGGCGGGAGGCTGCGCATCTTCTCCAGGATCACGGCGTGCGAGGAACCGTCACCCTCCTTGAACGCGTACTCGACGGGCTTGGGGATCCAGGCGCAGGTGCCGAATCCCTTGACGGCGAGCCGGTATTCGAGGACGTCCTTGACGACGTCCTTCGCGTACTTCATACCGTTGACGTAGCAGATCTCGTCGCCGTAGTAGGTGGGGACGGGGATCTCCTTGATCCGCATTCCCTCGTTGAGCAGCTGGACGATGATCTGGGTGTCGAAGTCGAAGGCGTCGGTGTTCCGGTGGATCGGCAGCTTCTTGAGCGCCGCGACGCTGTAGGCGCGATACCCGGAGTGGAATTCGGTGAGCTGCGAGCCGAGGAGGGCGTTCTCCAGGCGGGTGAGAATGCGGTTGCCGAGCCATTTGTACATCGGCATGCCGCCCTTGAGAGCGGATCCGGATTTCATCATCCGGGATCCGAACACGGCTTCGCATTCGCCGCGCTCGATGGGCGCGACCATGTCGGGCAGGAATTCGGGGGCGTACTGCCCGTCGCCGTGCAGCAGCACGATGATGTCGAGCCCGTGTTCGGCAGCCAGCGCGTATCCGGCCTTCTGGTTTCCGCCGTATCCGAGATTCTTGGTGTGCCGCATCACCACGGTCCGCGGCATTCCCTCCGTCTGCGACCAGCGGCAGCCCGCGGTGAAGGTCGCGTCATGGCTCGCGTCGTCGAGGATGAGGACCTCGGCGACCTTGGACCGGAAGTCCTCCGGAATGCGGTCGAGGGTCCTCTCCAGCGTCGTCTCGGCGTTGTACGCGACCACCAGGATGCCGATCCTGGGGCTCGGGCTTTCCTTCACGGGGCGTTCTCCAGTTGTGCTCGGTGCTCGGTGCTCGGGGGTGAGGCAGTCAGTTGACGGTGGAACCGGTGGGCCGTGAGGGGCGGGGCGCCATGACCGAGGCCCGCCCGGCGGTGGGCGGCGCGGGCTGGGCCGGCGGTGCGGCGAGGATCTTGCGGATTCCGCTGACAAGGCCGACGGCGAGGACGAACCAGCCGGCCTCGCCGAAGTGCAGCACCGTTTCGCTCCAGCGCACGGCGGAGCGTCCCTGGTAGCCGAGGACCGCGGTCAGGCCGAGCAGACAGTTGTAGGCGGCGCCCTCCCAGAACCCGACGACGAACAGTCCGGCGGCGGCCCAGGTCAGGTACTGCAGGGCCGAGGCGGTGGAGAGCAGCAGCAGGAGGCCCATCGTGACGCCGACGACCACGGGCAGTTGCGCGGGACGCAGTCGGGCGAGCCACACCCCGGCCGCCACACAGACCAGCACGAAGAGGAAGTGGCCCTCGCCCTGGACGAAGGTGATGAACGACTGGGGCAGTCCGAGCACGTCGGCGAACCGGACGAGGCCCCAGAGGCGGTAGCTGCCGCCCGCGTACTCCAGGACGTTCTCCTTGAGGTTCTCCGGCACGGTCAGCAGGACCGGCCCCCAGACCAGGGCGATCAGGGCGGTGAACCCGGCGGTGAAACGGATGAGCGCCGGCCGGCCGGCCCGCAGCGCGACGACGAACAGCGCCGGGATCACCACCACCGGGACGAACTTCACGCTGATCGAGAGCGCGGCGCACACCCCGGCGGCCAGCGGGGACTTCCGGTCCACGAGCAGATGGGCGGCGGTCAGGGCGAAGGTGATGGCCACCGCGTCGGTGTTGCCGTGATAGCCGGAGGTGGCGATCAGTACAGGGCTGAGGGCGACGCCCACCCCGCAGGCGACCGCCAGGCCGACGGAGCCACGGCGGCGCGTGATTTCGAACACGACGAGCGCGCAGAAGAAATCGGCGATCGAGGCAGGTGATCTGATCAGCGTTCCGAACGGGATTCCGAGTTCGGAGAGGTCGTTCAGGCCGAGAAGCATCCAGCCGGCCAGTGGCGGATGATTGTAGACGGGCAGTCCCGGCAGCGGCTGTTCATAAATCCGAATGGGGCCGTACCGCACGACGGCCTTGGCGAAACCGTGAAAGATTCGCACGTCGGCCGGGCCCGGCATGTTCGCCGCGATCAGCATTCGGGTGAGGAGACCGACGGCGGCGGCGATGAGCACCACCGCTCTTGCCCGCCGCACGTCCCAGGTTTCGCACCGCATTCGGATACCCATGAAAGCAGAACGTAGCAACCCGAAGGCGCTGGACAGTGCACCGATAACCACACTTATATGGAACACGACTTCAATCCCCTGCGTATCTGCACAAACGTCCGAATTCCTGAATCACTCGAACGGTTCAGGCGAGGCGTGGTGGCGTCGGCCGGCCGCTGCCGGAACGGCCGGTCCGCGCGGACCGGGGCCCGGCGGACCGGGGGCCCGGCGGACCGGCCGGACCAGGGCCGGATCAAGGCTGGATCAGGGCCGGACCGGGTCCTGGAACATCCGGTCGACCACCCCCGCCGCCGCGTGTCCGTCGTCCAGGTCGCAGAAGTCGCGGCGAAACGCCTCGTACGCCTGCGCGTGTCCCCTGGTGGCCCGCTCCGGGTCGCGCAGCGCCTCGACGAGTCCGGCGGAGCCGGGGATCAGGGGGCCGGGGGCGCGGGTCTCGAAGTCGAAGCAGAAGCCCCGCAGGGTGTCGCGGTAGTGCGCCAGGTCGTAGGTGTGGAAGAGCATCGGGCGGCCGGTCTGGGCGAAGTCGAACATCAACGAGGAGTAGTCGGTGACCAGTGCGTCGCTGATCAGCATCAGCTCGCCGACGTCCCCGTAGCGCGAGACGTCGCGGACGAAGCCGCTGCCGCTGTCCGGCAGACGGTCGGTCACCAGATAGTGCCGACGCACCAACAGCACGGTGTCCGCGCCGAGTTCGCGCTCGGCCACGGACAGGTCGAGCCGCAGGTCGAGGGCGTACCGGCCACCGCCCTGCGGCCGGTCCTCGCGCCAGGTCGGCGCGTAGAGCACGACCCGCCTGCCCCCGGGGATGCCGAGCCTCTCGCGCACCGCCGAGGCGACCTTGGTCCGGTCCGTGGCATGGAACAGGTCGTTGCGGGGGTAGCCGCACTCCAGGACCTCGCCCCGGTAGCCGAACGAGCGCCGCAGGACGGGGGTGGAGAAGCGGTTCGGGGAGACCAGGACGCTCCACTGGCGGGCGCGCTGCTCGATGGTGGCGAGGTAGGCGGCGTTGGCCCGCTCGGTACCCGCGAGGTCGAGACCGATGCGCTTGAGGGGGGTGCCGTGCCAGGTCTGGACGACGCACTGGCCCTCACGCCGCTCGAACCACTCCGGCAGCTGGGTGTTGGTGACGATGTGACGGCTGCTCGCCAGCGCCTCGTGCCAGGCGGCGGAGCCGTGCTCGACGGCCGCGGCACCCTCCGGGATGCGGGCCTGCTGGTCGCGCACCACCCACAGCTGCTCCAGCCCGCCGCCCCGCCGGGCCACTTCCTCATGGATCGCGCGCGGCGAGTCGGAGTACTGGCGGCCGTCGAAACTGCTGTACAGCACGGTGTCGCGCAACGGTGCGGACCGCCGGCCCCGGTACGCCTCGCGCAGCAGCCGCTTGCCGCGCGGACCGCGTTCCGCGGCGGTGAGGACCGATGCGCAGTCGATCAGCAACTGGTCGTGGAAGCGCCGTTCGATGATGTACTTCCGGCCCGCGAGGATGCGGGCCGCGGGCAGGGTGCGGTGGGCGGCGGCCGGGATGCGCAGCGGGGTGTCGCCGGTGCCGTCCCGCGCGCCCTTCGCGCGGAGGAAGAGGTACCAGTGGCCCTCGCCCAGCGGCAGCTCCCCGCCGGGCATCTCGACGGCGTCCGGCCGGAGCACCGCCCCGAACCGGCGTGATCCGGCGGCACCGGAGAGGGCCAGGGGGAAGACGGCCTCCTCGCCGTGCCCGCTGTGCCGGGCCACCAGTTCGACGGGCCGGTCCGGGTCGCCGGGGAACGTGCCCTCCAGGAGGAGCTGTCCGTTCTCCGTCCAGGTCGCCAGGTCGACGGCCGGCTGTACGGTGCGGTCGCTGATCAGCAGGTTGCCCCGGGAGCCGGCGGTGAGGCCGAGTTCGCGCCGCTCGTCGCCGTGCCCGCCCAGCGGGTAGCGGCCCGGCAGTACGGGCCCCGGCACATCGATCGGTGTCCGGCGGCCGTCCGGGCCGACGAGATGCAGGCTGTACGGGACCTGCGCGGGCACCGCCCCCTCTCCCGTTCCCGGCCGGGCGTCGGCGAAGGCGTCGAGCGGGACGTCCGCGGTGAAGCGCCGCCAGCCCGCCGCCGAGGGCACGGCCCCCTCGTGCACGGTCACCGGACGGTCGAAGGAGGTTCCGGAGGCCCGGTGGGTGAACGCGAGGCGCAGCGGCCCCGCGCCGAGGCGGTCGCGGATCATCCCGTCGATCACCACGGTGGCATCGCCCTCGCCCGTGTCGCCCGCGCGGTGCGTCTCGAAGCGGGCGTCGATCCGCTCGGCGTGCAGCACCAGCCTGCCGCCGTCGAAGGCGGGCACGATCCGGTGGTCGCCGTCGGGCCGGTGAACGGGCGGTGGCGCGGCCGCCTCGTTCGTCGAGAGGCCGGAGCGGCGCAGCATGCCGTGCCCGGCGATGCCGATCTCCAGGCGCCAGGTGAGCCGTTCGAGGCTGCCGCCCGCGTCGATGCGGAGCCTGGCCGGGTCGATGACGGTCTCGAAGCCGGACCGGTCGTAGTCGTGCAGGCTCTGCCGGGACCGGGCGGTGGCCTCGGGATCGACGACCGTGCGCAGCCGGAGCGGTACCACGTGCCGCCGTCCCGCCCGCAGCCACCCGGCCCGGAACTCGCTGCCGCGCGAGGTGGCCGGCAGGTTGCGGATGTACGCGTACCCCTTGAGGTGCAGCCTGCCGTCCCGCCAGTGGGCGTCCCGCAGCCGGGCGGTGAGCGGCAGGTCCCGGTCGGTGACCCGCAGCACCGGGCGCGGCACCGGCCGGGTGAGGGCCGGGAAGGAGGCGCTGCGACGCCGCGCGCCCCGTACCGCGAACGCCCCCGGCTCGGCCTTGTCGAAGGCGAGCAGCGCCAGCAGTTCGTCGGTCCGGCGCTCGCGCACGAGGTGCCACATGAGCCGCAGCCGCAGCGGGAGCGCCTCCAGGACGGCCGGGTCGACCTGGTCGGTGAACTCGTTGGCGTAGGTGAGAAAGGCGCGCCGGTACTCCTCGTCGCCGTCGGGCAGCGCCTCCATGAAGTACCAGAGGTCATGGGCGAGGACGTGCGCCTCGTACTGCCGTTTGTCGGCGGCGCCGCGGTGCTCGTCGAGGAAGGTGGAGACGCCCAGTACGTGCGAGGCCCTGTCCTGGACGCCTCGGACGACGGCGCGACGGGTGGTGATCGAGCCCGCCCGGTCGCGCCAGTGGTAGACGGCGTCCTTCAGCACGTCCACGGAGCGGGCCAGGAAGTGGGCGGGCAGGACGACCGGGATGTCCTCGTACAGGGCGCCGACCGGGAAGGCGAAGGCGTGTTCGTCCCAGAAGGACCGGCGGAACACCTTGTTGCAGGCGATCCGGTCGGCCGCGAGGTCCCAGTCGCGCGAGATGTGGGTGCGCAGCCGGGTCGTCGCCATCGGCTTGCGGAAGTTGGGCGACTGCTGGAGCTTGCCGGAGGCCCGCAGCCGCAGCACGTTGCCGGACGCGAAGTCCGAGCCCGTCTCGTCCAGGGCGCCGACGAGAAGTTCGTACGCGCGGGGCGGGAGCACGTCGTCGCTGTCGACGAAGGCGAGGTGAAGGGCGCCCGGATCGCAGTTGCGGACCCCGGTGTTGCGGGCGTGCCCGAGTCCGCCGTTCTCCTGGCTCACCAGCCGGAACCGGCCGTCCTGCGCGGCGAACGCGGCGGCCAGGGCCGCGCTGTTGTCGGTGGACCCGTCGTCGACCATCACCACTTCGAGATCGGCCATGGTCTGCTCCGCGAGGGACTTCAGGCAGTCCGTCAGATAGAGCTCGACGTTGTGGACGGGTACGACGACACTGAGCCGTGGCGGCATGTTGGGCACGTCCGTTCATCGGGGCCTGGTTGTCCGTACGGCTCAACCCCGGGGACGGCCGGGGGTCACCGGTTGCGGTCTCTCCCGAACGGGTGACATCGGTCGCGCCGCGTTGCCGGTCGGGTCTACCTCGCGCCGCTCAGGAACAGCCGCCGCACCACACGCTCGGCCGCGTGCCCGTCGTCGTACGGGCAGAAGCGCCGGCGGAACGCGGCCCGCAGTTCCGCCGTCCGCGCCGAGCACCACTCGCCCGTTGTGAACAGGTCCAGGAGTTCGTCCTCGGTGGTGGAGACCGCGCCCGGGGTGTCGCCGGGGCGTCCCGAGAGCAGATCGAAGTAGGTGCCGCGCGAGGCCCGGTAGGCGGCCCAGTCCGGGGCGTGGCTGATGATCGGGCGGTCCAGGCAGGCGTAGTCGAACATCAGCGACGAGTAGTCGGTGATCAACGCGTCGGAGACCAGGCAGAGTTCCTCGACGGACGGATGTCCGGTCACGTCCACCACCCGGGCGCTCTCCAGCCGCGCCGAGCGGCCGTAGAAGTAGTGCGCGCGGACCAGCACCACGTACTGCGGCCCGAGTTCGCGGGCCAGCCGGTCCAGGTCGAGGTGGGGGACGAAGCCCTTGCGGTAGTCGCGGTGGGTGGGCGCGTAGAGCAGCACGATCCGGTCCGGAGGGAGGCCGAGGCGCCGGCGGATCGCGGCGGTCTGCTCCGCGGTGGCGGTGAAGAAGATGTCGTTGCGCGGGTAGCCGAGGTTCAGGTGCTCGTAGCCGGACGGGTAGACCCGGTCCCAGATCTCGGTGGTGTGCGGATTGGCCGAGAGGGAGAAGTCCCACTGGTCGGCGTGGGCGACGATCTTCTCGAAGCTGATGCCGTGGGTGAGGGCCGGGTAGGGGCGCTGGTCCAGGCCCATGGTCTTCAGCGGGGTGCCGTGGTGGGTCTGGAGGTAGCGCTGACCGGGGCGTTTGGTGAACCCGCCCGGGAAGCTGGAGTTGTTGATCAGATACGTGGCGGTGGCCATGGCCCGCCAGTAGGCGCGGGAACCCTCGATGACGTAGGGCATGCCGGGCGGCACCCGGTCGCGGTGACGGGACGAGACGGCCCAGACGCCCCGGATGTGCGGGACCAGTTCGAGGGCCTTGGCGTGGATCGCGGCCGGGTTGCAGGCGACGCCCCGGTTCCAGTAGGCCCCGTACACCGCGAGGCGGGGGTCCAGGGGACGGTGCAGGTCGGTGCGGTAGGCGACGCGCATGACGCGGGCCCGGAGCGTCTTCTTGCGGCGGCGCAGCACGGCCCGGGTGCGGGTGCGGCCGGTGCGGGCGGCCTCCCGGGCACGGTCGACGGCGTAGCTGCCGGGGAGGCCGGCGGCGCGGTGGAAGGCGGCGCGGTCCTCGGGGGCGATCCGGCCGGGGTCGGCGAGGACGGCACGCAGATGACGGGTGCGGGCCGCCCGGACGCGCGGGTCGTGGCCGGTCTCGGCGAGCAGCCGGCCGTACGCGTCGAGGATCGCGAAGTGGTGGCGCCCCGGAGTGGTGGCGAAGGTGCCGGTGCGGCGGACGCGGTGGCGGACACAGATCCGGTCGAGGGTGGCGAGCGTGCCGGCGTCGGAGGCGAGGAGGGCGGCACGGAGGACGGGGAGGACGTCCTCGTACGGGCCGTCGGTGAAGCGGAGGCCGTGTGCGCTCCAGAAGGCGCGGCGGAAGAGGCGCGGGGTGGCGGTGGAGAAGGCGTCGGGCACGGGCTCCGGGGACGGGACGTCGCCCCACCAGTCGACGCGGTCGTGTCCGAGGAGGAGCACGTCCGGTTCGCTCCCGACCGGGAGGGCGGTGATCGCTTCCAGGGCGCCCGGCCGCAGCAGGTCGTCACCGTCGAGGAAGAGCAGATACCGGCCGCGCGCCTCGGCCGCCCCGGCGTTGCGCGCCGGGCCCGCGCCGCGGTGCCCGGGGAGGGTGAGCACCCTGACCCTCGGGTCGCGCGCCGCGAACTCGGCGGCGATGCGGGCGCTGCCGTCCCGGGACCCGTCGTCGACGACGAGCAGTTCCGGTTCGCCGCCGGTCCGGCCGAGCACGGACTCCAGGGTGGCCCGGAGATATCCCTGAGCGCGGTGGACGGGCACGACGACACTGAGGAGCATGGCAGCCGAGCGTAATCGCGCAGTCACCGCGCGCCGAATCGCGTGTTCACCCGTTCGGGGCAGTGCCGGTGACCGGGGGCGTCCGCCCCGGTTGAGCGGACATGAAGCCGCGCCTCAGTGTCGTCGTCCCCGTCCACAACGTCGAGGACTGTCTGGAGGACTGCCTGCGGTCGGTGGCCGAGCAGTCGGTCACCGACATCGAGGTGGTCCTCGTCGACGACGGTTCGACGGACGGCAGCACCGCCGTCGCCGAGGCCTTCGCCGCCCGCGACCGCCGCTTCCGCTATGTCCGCCGGCCCAACGCGGGGCTGAGCGCGGCCCGTAACACGGGTGTACGGCACACCACGGCGGACGTGCCGTACCTGGCGTTCGTCGACAGCGACGACGTCGTGGTCCACGACGCCTACGAACGGATGCTGGCCTCGCTGGAGTCGACCGGATCCGACCTCGCGACCGGCAATGTGTGGCGGCTGAACGAGCAGGGGCGGCAGCAGGCCTGGCAGTACCGCTGGCTGACCGCCACCCGGACACGCACCCACATCAGCCGTGATCCGCGGCTGCTCGCCGACCGGGTCGCCTGGAACAAGGTGTTCCGGCGCTCCTTCTGGGACCGGCACGCCTTCGCCTTCCCGGAGGGGAAGCTCTACGAGGACACCCCGGTGATGATCCCGGCGCACTTCCTGGCGGGCTCGGTCGACGTGCTGCACGAGCACGTCTACTACTGGCGGGTGCGGGAGGGTTCGATCACCCGGCGGCGTACGGATGTCCGGGGCGTACGGGACCGGATCTCGGCGTGCGAGCAGGTCAGCGCGTTCCTGGCGGGCCGGGGCGGGATGGCCAACGGCGCTGCGCGGCGTCGCTACGACCTCTCGTGCCTGCGCGACGACTTCGTGTACTTCCTGGAGGGGCTCGCGATGGGCGGGCCCGAGTACCGGGACGCGTTCATGGCGGACGCGGGGGCGTTCCTGGACCGGATGGAGCGGATGGACGGGCCGGCCAGATCGGGCCGGGCCGTGGCGCACGAGCTGCCGGCGGAGCTGCGGATCAAGTGGCGGCTGGTGAAGGAGCGCAGGCTCGCGGAGCTGCTGTCCGTGCTCGCCTTCGAACGGGCCAACGGCGCCGGAACGTTCATGGTCGGCGGCGTGCCGGGGCGGCGGCAGGCCGGTTTCCCCGGCGTCCCGGTCAGCACCCGGCCGGCCCGTACCGATCTCCCGGCCGTGGCCCGGCTGCTGGAGGCGCGGTGGGACGACGACGGGAAGCTGCGGCTGCGCGGTTACGCGTACATCCGCAATCTGCCGGCCTCGTCGTCGCGCCAGTCGCTGAAGGTGGGCATGGTCCGCTCGGCCCGCGGCCAGCAGGTGCGGACGGTGCCGGTACGGAACGTCCCCTCGCCCGAGGCGACCGTCAACTCCGGTCAGCAGCTGCACAGTTACGACCACTCCGGCTTCGAGCTCACACTCGACCCGCGCCGGCTGCGGCCCGGCGGCTGGCTGGTGGGCATGATGGTGGCCGCTCATGGCACGGTCCGCCGCGTGGCCGTGCGCGCGGTGGAGGCGGGGGCCGTCCAGCCGCTGGTCCATGACCTGGGCGACGGCCGGCGGGCGGTGCTCGACTACCTGGGCGGTCGGCTCCGGCTGACGTCGGCCCAGCTGCCGGCCCGGTGCGAGGACCGCCGGATCGGCGAGGACCTGGAGCTGACCGGCCGGCTGTACGGGGGCGCCCGGCCGAAGGCGCTGGTGCTGACCTGCGAAGGGGTGAGGGACCAGGAGTTCGGCCATCCGGTCGAGTGCCGGGCGGACGGTCGTTTCACGGTACGGATTCCGCTCGCCGACCTCACCGGGATGGCGGCCGCCTCACCGGCACCGCACCGGGCGCCGCGCGAGGTCGAGCCGGAGCCGGGCGGGCGGTGGCGGGCCCGGCTGGTGCTGGCGGACGGGTCGCGGGTACCGCTGGCCGCGGCCCCGGAGCTGGCGCCGCCGGTCGTGGCCGACGCGGCGGGCGAACTGGTGCTGGACCTGAGCGGGCAGCCGTTCGTGGACGGGGCCTCGTGGACGGCGGAGGGGGCGCTGCGGATGGAGGGGGTGACCGGGGCCGGGGCGGGCGTGCGGCAGGACGACCGACCGGACCGGCTCGTACTGCGGCACGAGGCGCTGCGCGTGACGGTGACGGTCCCCGTCACGCACGAGGAACCGCGCGCGGGGGCGTACGGCACGGCCGCCACCGGGACGTGCGAGGGGGAGTCCGAAGGGGGACCCGAAGGGGCTTGCGAGCGGGCTCACGAGGGGTGCCGCTTCACCGCGTTCCTGGCGCCCTCGGTGGCCGCGGGGCTGCACGAGGGCCGCTGGGACGCGTATCTGGGCGGCCGACCGGTCCGGGTGCTGACCGCACTCGGCACCCGGCTGCCGCTCCACCGCACCGGCACGGACAGGACGGCCCCCGCGCCCCGCCGGGAGTTCGCCCTGGACCGCAGGTTCGGCGACCGGCTGACCGTGCTGGCCGGGCCGGTGCTCGCGGTCTCCGAGCGGGGCGCGTACCGCGGGGCCGCACTGCGCGGCACGTACTATCCGGCCCGGCGCGCGCTGCCGCTGCGGGACGCCGTGCTCTACACGGGCGGCGACTCGCCGCGTGCCGTCCACGCCGAACTCGTGCGCCGGGGAGTGGAGTCGGAGCACCTCTGGGTCACCGACGGGCTGCACGGACCCACCCCGCCCGGCGCGGTCCCGGTCGTCGAGCACAGCGCCGCCTGGTACGAGGCGCTCGCGCGGTCCCGCCGGATCGTCACCGCCGACCAGCTGCCCGAGTGGTTCGAGCGACGGCCCGGCCAGACCGTCGTGCAGACCTGGCACGGCACCCCGCTCGGCCGCTTCGGCACGGACCTGGGCGGCACCCTGTACGCCGACCACCACCAGCTCGCCTCGCTGCCGCACCGGGCGGCCCAGTGGTCCGTCCTGGTCTCCCCCAGCCGCCGCTCCACCCCGCTGCTGCGCCGCGCGCTCGCCTACGCGGGCGAGGTCCTGGAGGCGGGCTCCCCGGCCAACGATCTGCTCTTCTCGACCGATCGGGCCAAGACCGCCGAGCGGGTACGGCGCAGGCTCGGCATCCCGGACGGCCGCCGGGTCGTGCTGTACGCGCCGACCTACCGGGACCAGCTGGCCCACCCGCCCGGCACCGCGGGCGAGCGGCTCCGCTACCGCTGGGACCCGGCGCTCGACCTGGCCGCCCTGGCACGGTCCCTCGGCGACAGCCACACCCTGCTGGTGCGGCGCCATCCGAGGGTGACCGGGAGCGTGCCCGAGGGGCACGGCGTCCGTGACGTGTCGGCGCACCCCGGCACCGCGGAGCTGCTGCTGATCGCCGACGTGCTGGTCACGGACTACGCCGGGCTGATGTTCGACTACGCGCACACGGGCCGCCCGATGCTCTTCCACACCTACGACCTGGAGCACTACCGCGACACGGTGCGCGGATTCTGTCTGGACTTCGAGACGCGGGCACCGGGTCCGCTGCTCCTCGGCACGGACGAGATCGGCGCCTTCCTGCGCGACACCGGCACCCTGACCGCGTCGGCGGCCCGGCACGCGGAGGCGTACGAGAGCTTCCGCCGGGACTTCTGCGACCTGGACGACGGCGGGGCGGCGGCGCGGGTCGCGGACCGGCTGCTCGCCGAGGCGTAGTTCCCGGCCGACCCGGGTTCCTGGCGGGCCCGGGTTCCCGGCCGGCCCGGGTTCCCGACCGATCCCGGTCCCGGCCGGCCTGGGTTCTCAGCCGGTGCGGTTCTCAGCGGGTGCGGTTCTTGAGCGCGGCGACCGCGGATGCCGCCAGGTCGTCGAGGTAGCCCTTGGGCAGCGGGGAACGGACGACGGCGAGCCGCCAGTAGAGCGGGCCGACGATCAGGTCCAGGGCGCGGTCCGGATCGCTGTCCTCGGGCAGTTCGCCGCGCGCCACGGCGTCCCGCACGACGACGGCGGCGATGCCCTGCTGCGGGTCCAGCAGGGCGGCCTTGATCGTGTCGGAGATCTCCGGGCTGCGGGCCGCCTCGACCAGCAGGTCCGGGATGACCTGCGAGGCGACGGGGTGGCGCAGGGCGTAGGCGGCGAGCTCCAGTACGGCGCGGACGTCCCCGTACAGCGAACCGGTGGCCGGGGCCGGCATGCCCTGGACGGCGACGGCGGAGACCAGGTCGAGCACCAGGGCCAGCTTGGACTTCCAGCGACGGTAGACGGCGGTCTTGCCGACGCCCGCGCGCCGGGCGATGCCCTCGATCGACATCCGGGCGAAGCCCACCGCGGCCAGCTCCTCGAAGACGGCGCCGCGAATCGCATCGGTGACGTCCTCGCGCAGCACGGCGGCTCCGGCGGGGACGCGGCGGCGGGTTCCCGGGTCGGTGGTCATGGCCCGAATCATAGTCCGTAACGACGAAACGGTTGCGTTGCAACGCACATGCGTCCTACCCTCGGCGTTGCGACGATACGGTCCCGTCCCGTCGATCGTCGCATTCCCGCCCTCCCGTCGAAAGCGATCGTGGTGAGCCAGACAACAACCCCAGCGGCCCCGGCCGAGACCCCCGCCGGTGCGCTCCTCCCGGTGTACGCGCCGGGCGAGCTCGCCGCGCTCGCCGCCCGGCACGGACTGACCATGAGCGGGGCCCGGCCCTCCCTGGGCGCGTACATCCGGCAGCTCTGGGGACGGCGGCACTTCATCACGGCGTTCGCCACCGCCAAGCTCACCGCCCAGTACAGCCAGGCGAAGCTCGGCCAGATCTGGCAGATCATGACCCCGCTGCTGAACGCGACGGTCTACTACTTCATCTTCGGCGTCCTGATGAACACGAAGCGCAACATCGAGGACTTCATCCCGTTCCTCGTCACAGGCGTGTTCATCTGGACCTTCACCAGCAGCTCGATCACCGCGGGCACCCGCGCGATCAGCGGCAACCTGGGTCTCGTACGGGCCCTGCACTTCCCGCGCGCCTCGCTGCCGATCGCACTCGCCCTCCAGCAGCTCCAGCAGCTGCTGTTCTCGCTGGGCGCGCTGGTGCTGATCCTGGTGGGGTTCGGGCAGTTCCCCAAGCCGTCCTGGCTGCTGGCGGTTCCGGCGCTGTTCCTGCAGGCCGTGTTCAACACCGGCGTCTCCATGGTGGTGGCGCGGCTGGCCGCCCGGACGCCGGACATCGCCCAGCTGATGCCGTTCATCCTGCGCACCTGGATGTACGCCTCCGGCGTCATGTGGAGCGTGGACAGGATGCTCTCGGGAGACCGGGTTCCGCACTATGTGATGGTGATGCTGGAGTGCAATCCGGCCGCCGTCTTCATCGACCTGATGCGGTACGCGCTCATCGACAGTTTCGGCGCGTCCCATCTGCCGCCGCATGTGTGGGCGATCGCCGCGGGCTGGGCGCTCGTGTGCGGGGTGGGCGGATTCGTGTACTTCTGGCAGGCCGAGGAGCGGTACGGACGTGGCTGACGACAACGAGCGGGTACCGACCGTCGTCGTGGACGACGTCCACATCACGTACAAGGTCAACGGCGCCCGTACCGGAAAGGGCAGCGCCACCTCGGCGCTCAGCCGCATCGTCTCGCGGCGGCAGGCCCCGGGGGTCCGCGAGGTGCACGCCGTGAAGGGGGTGAGCTTCGCCGCGTACAAGGGCGAGGCGATCGGTCTGATCGGTTCCAACGGCTCGGGCAAGTCGACGCTGCTGAAGGCGATCGCCGGCCTGCTGCCCGCGACGAAAGGCCGGGTGCACACCCAGGGCCAGCCCTCGCTGCTCGGGGTCAACGCGGCGCTGATGAGCGATCTGACCGGCGAACGCAATGTCGTCCTCGGCGGCCTCGCAATGGGCATGACGCGGGCCGAGATCCGCGAGCGCTACCAGGGCATCGTCGACTTCTCCGGCATCAACGAGAAGGGCGACTTCATCACCCTGCCGATGCGGACGTACTCCTCCGGCATGGGCGCCCGGCTGCGGTTCTCGATCGCGGCCGCCAAGAGCCATGACGTCCTCCTGATCGACGAGGCGCTGTCCACCGGCGACGCCAGGTTCCAGCGACGCAGCAAGGAACGGATCATCGAACTGCGCAAGGAGGCGGGCACGGTCTTCCTGGTCAGCCACAGCAACAAGTCGATCACCGAGACCTGCGACCGGGCGATCTGGCTGGAGGCGGGGACGCTGCGGATGGACGGCCCGGCGGACGAGGTCGTGGCCGCGTACGAGAGGTTCACCGGCAAGAAGTAGCGGCCGGAGCGCACGGGGTGCCGGACCGCGCGGACGGTCGCGGAGAACGGGGACGCGGGCGGCCGGAGAGGACCGCCGGGGCCGCCACCGGGCAGCATCCGTACGGACGCGGCCACGGTCTCGCCGTCGCCGCGTCCGTACGGATGCGCCACGGTCTCGTCGTCGCCGCGCGGATCGCCGGCACACCGACCGTGAACCCCCGAGCCTCGACCACCCGCCGCGCCTCCTCGCCAAAGCGGCCGAACCACCGGACCGGTGTCACGAATTGACGGCCGGACACCTGTCGTAGGCTCTCGTCCGTCCACATTCGGCAGTGAGAGCGGGGGAGGCTCCCATCAGTACCGGCATCGGCGACATGCTCACACCTCTGGGCCCGGACGACCCGCACGAGACCGCCGGATACCGGTTGCTCGCCCGCGTCGGCGAGGGCGGCATGGGCACCGTCTATCTTTCGCACACCCGCGGCGGCCAGGCCATCGCGCTGAAGCTGATCCGCCGCGAGTTCGGCGACGACCCCGAGTTCCGCCTCCGGTTCGAGCAGGAGGTACAGGCGGCCCGGCGGGTGCAGGGCTATCACCTGGTGCCGGTGGTCGACCACGACACATCCGGTCAACAGCCTTGGCTGGCGTCGGTGTTCGTACCCGGCGTGTCGCTCCATTCGGCGCTGGACGCGTACGGACCGCTGCCGCTGCCCACGGTCTTCTGGCTCACCGGCTGTGCGGCCCAGGCGCTCGGCGCCATCCACACGGCCGGGGTGGTCCACCGCGATCTGAAGCCGGGCAACATCCTGCTCGGGGCGAGTGGCCCGTACGTCATCGACTTCGGGATCGCCCGCGCCGCCGACGCCACCCAACTCACCCGCAGCGGCGGACTGATCGGGACCCCGCAGTTCATGTCGCCCGAGCACGCGCTCGGCGAGCAGGTCGGACCGGCCACCGATGTCTTCTCGCTCGGCCTGATCGCGGCCCTCGCGGCAACCGGCCGCCACCCGTACGGAACAGGCGGGGCGATGACCGTCGCCGCCCAGATCGCCAACACCGAACACCGGCCGCCCCGGCTGGACGGCTACCCGCAGGAACTGCGCCCGCTGCTGGAACGCTGCCTGGCCGCCGATCCGCAGGCGCGTATCACCCCCGCCGAACTCGCCGCCCTGTGCGAGCGGTCGGCGGGCCGCCCGCTGCTGGAGTCCGACGGCCGGCTGCCGGAGCCGCTCGCCGCGGAGATCGAGCGCCGTGAACGCGCCGTGCGGCAGCCTCCGCAGCCCACCGGCGCGGCCACGGTGCCTCCGTACCCGCCGCGCACAGGTCCGTCGCCGACCGGCCCCACGCTCCCCTCCGACCCGATTCCCCCGGGCGCTCCGGCCGGACAGGCGACGACTCGGCCGCCGGACGCGCCGACCCAGCCGCCCGTGACCGGGCCGACCGTCCCCCACGGCCCGCCGCCGTACGCCCCGAACCACCCCTCCGCCACCCCGTCCGCGTATCCGCCCCGGCCCCCGGCGCCGGCCAAGCGCCCCCACACCGCGCTGCTCATCGCAGGAGCGGCGGTCGCCGTGGTCGTGGCCGTGGTCGTGACCTGGTCGATCACCTCCCCCGGCGGCTCGAAGGGCGACGACAGGGCGACGGACCAGCCCTCGTCCCCGTCCGCATCCCCGGCGTCCTCGTCCTCACCTTCCGCGCCCTCCTCGCCGAGGACCACGTACACCCCGGTCTTCAAGGACAAGCCGCTCATCATCCGGGCACCGGGTTGGCAGCAGACCACGATGATGGACCTCGACAAGCCGAAGCTGAACCCGCACGGCGGCTCGTACGAGGAGGACAAGAAGGACCAGGAGATCAGGTACTTCAACGGGGTCTCGGTGATGGAGTTCATCACCCCGACGGGCAAGTCGACCGCCCCCACCCCCGAGGCCTGCCGCGACGCCGTGGACACCAATGTCATGCAGGACCTCGACGAGGACCAGCTGGAGGACGGCAAGACCCTCGCCAAGGGCACCCTGTTGTGCACGGTGACGTCCGACAACAACCTGGCCATGTTGAAGATCGTCGACTCGCACCTCGTACCCGGCGACTTCACGGTGCCGGGTTTCGACACCGAGCTGACCCTCTGGAAGATCAACGAGTGATCAGCCGGCGGCCGACCGCGCCCACAGCCGCAGCAGCACCCGCTCCTCCGGCCCCCCGCGCGCCAGCAGCGCCGCCGCCCGGGGCCAGGACGCCGCGGGCAGTCCGTAACCGGTGATCAGCCGGTGAAGTACGGCACAGGGCCCCGGCAGCATCAGCAGTTCGCCGAGCAACCGGGCGTCGGCGGGCGGTGCGTCGGTGGCCAGGACCAGGGCGAGCGCGTCCGAACCGAAGCGCTCGACAAGCGCGAGCCCGTCCTCGCCCGCCGCCAGCAGCCACGGGGTGAGCCGCCCGCTCTGTTCGCCGTGCCGCTCCCGCTGTTCCACCAGCAGTCGCAGCACCCGCTCCCCCGCCGGGCCCGCGAGCAGCGGCAGCCAGCGCGGGCCCCAGGCCGTGAGGGCGTCCGCGGCGCCCGGCAGCCTCTGTTCGACGACCGCCGCGGTGACGGCGACGCGCGGACCGAAGCGGACGCCGACCGTCAGTACGGCCTCCAGCGAGGGCGGGACCAGCACCTCGGTGAGCGGGGCGAGTTCGGCGAGGACGCGGCGCTGTTCGGGGCTGATCCGCAGCCGCTCGGCGAGCTGCTGGGCGATCACCCCGAGCCCCTCGCGCAGCAGGACCCGCAGGGCCTGGACCGGGTCGGGAGCGGCGAGGAGCAGCGGCAGTTCCCGGCGGGCGCGCGGGTCGAGTACGGCCTCGGGCTCGGCGGCGTACAGGTCGAGGAGCGCGGTGCGCTGCCGGTGGCTGCCGAGTCCGGCGAGGAGGGGCAGCAGGGCGGGGGCGGCCAGCAGAGACTCCGGTACGGGTGCGGCGGCGCCGGACCCTCCGCCCGCCGCGGCGGCCGCTTCCGGCGACCCCAGCACCGCCTCGGTGACGCGGCGCGTCAGCCCCCTGCCGTCCACCGCCCAGTCGCGGATCCTGCCGGGGCGCTCCACCACATTGCCGACGATCCAGCCGAGTGCCTTGCCCCGGCCCCGCTGCATACGCGACCACTCGACGGCCGCGGCGGTGGCGAACGGGGCCGCCTGCTCGCTCTCGTAGCCCCGCTCCCGGAAGGCGACGAGCACCTCGTCGAGCGGGCGGCCCAGACCGTCCGCGTAACCGCCGAGCACGCTCATCGCCCGCTGGTCCAGCCCGAGTTCATGGGCGTGCCGCAGACCCTCGGTGCCGAGGGCGGCGAGGGCGGTCTCCGGGTCGGGGAAGGCGGCGACGATCTCGGCGATGTCGAGGTCGCCCTGTTCGGCGAGCCAGCGGGCGGCGAGCAGCGGGTGGGCACAGACGGTGGACCAGTGCTCCGGGCCGGTGCCGAGCAGGGCGCGTACCGCGTCGGGACCGGGGACCTCGGCGTCGGCGGCGATCCGCAGCAGCACGCGCGCGTCGACGGTGCCGTCCGGGTCCTGGACGGCGATCTGCACCCAGCCCAGGCCGAGGGAGCCGAGGTGTTCGGGCTGGCGCAGCCCGTCGAGGAGCATCCGCCACATCTGCGGGGTGTAGCGGGCGAGAAGGTCGAGGTCGTCGCCCTGGAGGTGCGGGCGCAACAGGTCCAGCAGTTCGGGGTCCTCCAGCCGTCCGGCGAGGAACTGCAGGCTGGGCGCCGGGATTTCGGAGAGTACGCCGACGAGGGTGTCGTCCATCGAGGCGACGGCCGCGGCGAGCCGGGCGGGGTCGACCTCGGTGACGGCGGTGCACAGCCTCCCGTAGAGACCGACCCGGCGGATGCCCGGCCGTTCCCGCAGCGCGTCCTCCATGGGCAGCGCACCGGCGCCGACGGCGCGGTCGGGATCGAAGACCGACGCGAGCCGGGTGGCGACGGGGAGCAGCCGGCGGGCGGCCTCGTCATAGAGGTCCTCGGCGGCGGGGCCCAGGAGCGCGGACATCAGACAGTCGCGGAAGACCGAGCCGGGGACGCCGGACAGGGCGGCGACCAGGCGCCGCATCCGGGCCTCGTCGAGGAGCCTGTTCTGCTTGCGCATGCCGGGGGCGTTCTGCCGGGCGCGCACGGCGACGAGCAGTTCGGTGTTGGTGCCGAAGCAGTCGGTCATCTGGTCGAGCAGTTTGCCGCGCTGGCGGGGCGGCAGCTGGTCGGTCCCGCCGAGGGCGAGGGTCCAGCCCGCGGCGAAGGTCCGCCGCCGCATCGCCTGACCGCCGACCCCGCCGAGGAGTTCGGCGGAGTAGGCGTCCATGTCGCGGTCGGTGAGATACGGCAGCTGGTCGGCGGGGCGGCCCGCGATGCGCGGTACGGAGCCCGCGAGGTCGTCCGGGTCGACGCGCTGGGCACGCCCGCCGCGCACCGCCTCGATCCGCCGCAGGTCCTCGCCGCCGATCCGGCCCGCGACGACGAGCCTGGCCCGGGGCGCCGCGCCCGCGGCGCGGCAGACCTGGGCAATGAAGTCCTTCGGGGGCAGCAGCACCCAGCCGGCGCCGGAGAGCAGGGTGGCGGTACGGGTGCCCAGCCGCCGCTGTTCGAACGCGGCCAGCGCGATCACCTTGGGCCCGTGGTCGTGCAGCAGGCCGAGGCGCAGCACCTCGGGGTTGATGGGGAGACGGTCCCCGCCGCCGGAGTTCTGTGCGGCGTCGTCGTACACGAGCAGCGCCTCGGCCTCGGCGAAGTCCCGCAGGGCGCGGGCCTCCTCCTCGTGCCGGGCGGCGCGGGCCAGGGTGTCGGCGAGCTGTCCGGGGCGCAGCGCGGGCACCCGCTGGAAGCCGGCGGCCTCCAGGTAGCCGCCGAGGTCGGCGGGGCCGTGCACCGGACCCCAGGCGGCGGGCGGCAGCCCGCAGGCCATCCAGCCGGCCAGCCGGGTCAGGGCGCGCAGCTGGACCTCCCGCCAGCGCACCGCGGTGTCCCGGCCGGTGGCGGTGGCGGGCGGCAGGTCCTCGCCGAGGAGCAGTGCGCTGGGCAGCGACATGCCCTGGGGTCCGGGCATCCGGCCCTCGGCCGGGACGTAGCCGTGCCGGCCGAGGCCGACGAGCGCAAGGGAGCCGGAGTTGAGAACGAGATGGTCCGGGGAGAGTTCCAGCGGAGTGAATCCGGCGTGCGCCATGTCGTCCAGGGCGCGGCCCAGCGGTACGAGGGTGTGCAGCGCTCCGGCGGGGGTCCAGCGGTGGCCCGCGGCGAGCATCGAGTCGAGGTCGTCGCGTTCGCGCAGCGCGTGCAGCGGTACGGAGGAGGCGCCGGGCGACCACGCGGTGACGAGGGCGGGCGGCAGTCCCGGGTGGTCGACGATGTCCAGGAGGGCGGGGGTGACGGGGCTGCCGGCCGCGAGGAGGGCGGCGGCTCTGCCGCGCTGTTTGCGGTCGGTGAAGACCCGCAGCGCCCCGTACGCGTCGGCGTCCTCGTCCTTCACGAGGCGGGTGGCGCGGATGGTGGCGCCCGAGGAGCGCAGATGACCGGGGCGCAGCTGGACGGTGTGCGGCTCCCAGGCGCGGCCGGAGCGGCCGGGGATGCGCGGGAGTCCGGCGGGCGTGGCGCCCGTTCCGGATCGGCGGGTCATCGGGGCTCTCCCAGCGTGCGGAGTGCGGACTGCAGGGCGGTGGCGCTGCGGGCGCGGGCGAGGTCGGTCCTGACCCGGTCGACGGTGGCCAGCCGGAACTTCCTCGCCGACAGGCAGGTGGTGAGGGCGTTGGTGAGGATGGGGCCGTAGCGCAGATTGGCGATGAAGCGCCGGGCCGGGGCGCTGACGTCGAAGTCCTCCGCATACAGCTCGCGGGCCTGCCGGTCGGTGAGCCGGCGCAGCGCGGCGGCGTGCGCGAGGGTGGCACCGAGCATGTAGATGTCGAACCGCTCGGAGGCCGGGGCGAGTTCGGAGGGTTCGTCGGCGCCTTCGGCGGACGGCGGGGCGTAGGCGCTGGTGGTGGTGCGGATGCGGTCGCCGATCTGCACGGCGGCGTCGTAGTCGATGAGCACGTAGCGGGCGGGCGGCCCGAGGACGAGGATGTTCTCCGGCTTGATGTCGGCGTGGATCCAGCCCTTGGAGTGCTCGTCGCCGTGATGCCGGTCGGCGTGGAGCGCGGCGAGAGTGTTGCACAACTGCTCGGCCAGATCGAGGAGTTGATCGGGCTTGAAGCGGCGGTGGGAGTCGGCCCGCTCGTCGATCTCCTCCTGGAGGGTGCGCGAGACGCCGCCGTGGTGCCCGATGAACTGCTGCACGAGGAAGCTCTCGTACGGTACGTCGGTGGCGGCGGCGCCCTGCCCTCCCCGGTGCGCGCCTCCGCTCGCCAGCAGGGACGGCGACGGCTGGGACTCGACGCTGATGACGACCGGGCACTGCTGGGTGAGCTGCGCGGCCTGTCGGGCGGCCCGCAGTCCCTGGTCGCGCTGTTTGCGCTGCTCGGCCAGCGCACCGTGGACAGTGCGCGGGTCGTCCAGGACGGACTGCGACCACCACATGCCCTTGATCACCACGTCACCGCCGGACCAGCGGTCCTCGGCGAGTACGGCGTATCCCTGCCCGGCACCGGCGAGGAGTCGCCGGGTGCGGAACCGGCCGTCCTCGCCGTAGGTCTCGGGCAGCCAGGCCAGCCGGGGTGAGCCGAGGGCGTCGGGGTGCTCGGCGTGCACCCAGCCGGGCTCGAACGGGGTCATCCGGCGTGCCCGCTTCCGGAGTCGTGGCCCTGCTCGCTGCCGTCGCTGATGCGCAGGCGTACGGTGCCGGGCCCCAGGTGGAGTTCGTCGCCGTCCTCCAGCGCGTACGGCGTCCCGGCGGCCAGCCGGGCGGTGCGGGGCAGCCCGGTGAAGTCCAGTTCCGGATTGAGGAACGAGGCGTTGTTCTCGGGCAGGTGCTCGGCGAGCGGCCTGCCGTCGTCGTCGAGGAAGATCCGCAGATGGGCCCGGCTGATCTCGGCCGCCCGGTCGGCGCCGAGTCCTTCGGTGACGTCGGTGGTGCCGGGGCGGCTGCGGGAGGCCCGCCCGAGCGTCAGTCCCTCGGGCGGTACCGTCACCGTCGTCCGGATCGAGTAGCCGTGCTGCACGGTGACCAGGACGGGCCCCGGGTCCGGCCCCTCGGGCACCGATGGTTCGACGACGACCTCGACCGCCTCGTAGCCGCAGGAGCGGCAGAACCAGCGCTTGCCGTCCTTGTTGACCTGCCGCGGCAGCAGCACCGTGCCGCCGCGCAGGCAGGTGGCCGCCGGGGAGGTGCAGCGGAAGCGCTCCTCGGCGTCCTCGCGCAGCAGCCCCGCCTTGTCGAGCTTGTGCAGCCGGTCGCGCTCGATCTCCTCGTCGGTGGCGACCCCGAGGTGGCGCGGGCTGAACATGACCCGGCCGTGCACCCTGCGCACCGACCAGACCCGGGAGTTGTTGCCCTGCAGCCAGGTGTGCTCGCGGCGGGCGAAGCGGAAGTTGTCGCTGGAGACGATGGCGGCGCCGAACTGTGCGGCGAGCGCCAGGATCCGGTCGTCCGCGTCCCCCTGGTGGACTTCGAGCCACTGCTCGCGTTCGGCCTGCTTCACCAGGTGCTGTTCGTCGAGGAACGGGCGGACGGTGGCGTCGAGCACGGCGATCGCGGTGGTGCCCGGGTGATCACGCAGCCAGGCGTCCCGCACCCCGACGACCCGGGAGAAGGGCCAGGGCCGCTTCTTGGTGGCGGCGACGTTGGAGGCGTCGATGATGACGTCGGGCACGCTCATCGCGGGTCCCGGCCGGGAGGCGGTCCGGTGGGGGCGTCGGGCAAAAGGGTGGGCGGGGCGCCGTACGTACCACTGCCACCGCCGTACGCACCACTGCCGTACGTGCCGCTTCCACCGCCGCTCCCGTACGCACCACTGCCGTAGGTGCTGCTGCCGTACGCGCCGCTGTCCCCGCCGTACGCGCCGTCGTCGTCATCGTCGTCGTCATCGAGACTCGGCCGGCGGCGCCGGGCCCGGATCTCGTCCGGCGTCTCGACCGGGATCTGCTGGAACCATTCCCGCTTGGACTTGGTGGAGCTGCGGCTCGACGCCGCACGGGCCTCGTTCGCCACGTCCTTGGGGTCGAGTCCGTCCCTCAGGCCGCCGCTCGCCCGCTGGTAGGCGGCGGCCAGATCGGGGTCCGGAATGCGCCGGGCGCGCTCGACGCCCTCCTGATAGATCCGCTCCCGCTCGTCCTTCGAGGCCGCTGCCGCGATCCGGCCGCTGATCTCCCGGTCCAGTTCGACGGCGGCGATCTGCCGCTCAAGATCGGGCTGCAGGATCGGCGACATGGGATTGTCGACCGTGCGCAGCGCGATCTGGGCGGGTGCGAGCTGCCGCGCGTCCCGTCCGGCGCCGAGGGAGCCGGTCGCCTTCAGCACGGGCATCGGACCGGCGCTGATCCGTTCCGGCGCGCGCAGTTTCAGCGCGTACAGCGGCTGCCCCTCCTCGCCCGCGCCGATCGCGCCGAGCTTCAGCCGCACCCGGCTGGGCCGCCGTCCGCCGCCGTCCGCGAGCGCGCCGTCGATCCGGCGACGGGTCGGATCGAGCTGGTAGACGCCGAGCACCGGGAAGTTCGGGTTGATCTCCAGGGAGATTTCGCCGCCGCCCGCGACGACGTCCCTGCCGTACGCCGCGAACCTGGCGGTGATCTGCCTCATCGCCTCGGCCGCGCCCGACCGGGAGGCGACGTGCTCCGGCAGTCCGGTCGGCGCGAGGCGTTCGAGCAGCCCGAAGTCGGCGCCCGCGCCGATACCGATGACATCGGTGTGCAGTTCGCGATCGGCCGCGCCATGGGCGAGGGCGGCGAGCCGGGCGGGGTCGGTCTCACCGAAGTTCGGGATGCCGTCGCTGAACAGCACCACGCGGCGCGAGGCGGCCCGCTGCTGGTCGAGCTGCTGGTACGCGCGGTGCAGGGCGCCCTCGATGTTGGTCCAGCGGCGCTCGTCCTCGATATTGCCGTTCCACCGGCCGCGGCGCTGGAGCTCCCCCGCGGTGCCGGAGAACCGCAGCCCGGTGTTCTGCGCGAAGGTCAGCACATCGACGTGGGCGCCGCGCGGCAGTGCGGCGACCAACTCCCGCACCCCGGCCTCGGCGACCTGCTTGCGGCTCGGGTCGTCGGGATGGTTCGGGTCGGCGAACTCGTCGGTGCTCGAATCGGCCCTGATCTCCATGGAGTAGCTGTCGTCGATGGCGATGACATACGCGACGCCCTCGCCGACCCGGTCGCCGCGGCCCAGCTCGCGCGGGGCGATCAGGACGGTGAACTCCTCACCGAGATGCACCTCCTGCCGGTCCGCCGTGATCTTGATGTCCTCGGTCATCAGTCCTTCGCCTCCCCCACCGCGCAGACCAGCGCGGTCGCGTTGTCCCAGCCGCCCAGAGCCTCGGCCCGCTGCACCAGCGCGGCGGCGAGCGCGGGGGCGGTCGGCCTTCCGGACGCGTCGAGCTGCGCGGTCAGTTCCGCGAGCACGGCGCCGAACCACCGGTCCCGTTCCGGTTCGGTCGCCCCGTCCGAGGCGAGCAGCAGCAGATCCCCGGGGGCGACCCGGAACGTCCGGTGGGCCCAGCGGGCCGTACCGCCGCCGAGGAAGGAGACGAGCTGCGACTCCTCGCCCTCGGCGTCGGCGGTGACCCGGAGCCGCTCGGCGAAACCGGTATGAGCGGGCGTCAGCTTCCACGCGGTGTACGGGATCTCACCCGGCGGCACCCGCAATGGCCGGATCAGCCACGCCTCGGCGTCGCCCACCGACACGACGGAGGCGGCGCCGTCCGGCCGCACGGTCGCGAGGACGGCGGCGGCGCTGCCGTCGGCGGTGGCCCGCCCGACGGCGGCGTCCAGCTCGGCGATCAGCTCGCCGGGGCGGGGGACGGGCGGTACGGCACCGGCGTGGGGCGTCCCGGACGCCTCTGCGGCCTCCTCCTCCAGCCGCCACCTCCGCACCGCCTGGTCCAGGGCCGCACGCGCGGCCGTGCCGCCCGAACCGTCGCCGTCACCGGTCACCCCGTCGAAGACCGCGCACCGCAGCACCCCGCTCGATCCGGTCGACGCGCCGGCGGTGTCCTCGTTGTCGGTGGCCGGATCCCCCTTGGCCTTGCGCGAGCCGACCGCGCTCTCCCGGTAGCAGAGCGTGGACACCCCACCCGGCGCACGGCGCTCCAGCGCCTCGTGCAGCGGGGCGAGCCCGGAGGCGATTCCCTGGCGCAGTTCGTGCCCGAGGAGCCTGCGACAGACCGCGTCCAGTCCGGGCGGAAAGGTTCCCGCGAACACGTCGAGCATCTGCAGGGCGTCCCGCAGATCCAGGCAGAGCCGTTCGGCGACGGCTCCCACCAGTGCCCTGACCAGCGTCCGCCGGTCCCTGAGCTGCGGCGCACCGTGCGAGGCTGCGTCCCGGCGCTCGCGCGCGCGGAAGCGCCCGTCGAGGTCGTAGCGGGGCAGTGCCGCCACCTGCCAGCCCTCGTACGCGTCGTGCCGCACGGACTCCGCGACCAGACTTCCGGGCCCCGCCAGATCCAGTGCGGCGTCGACGGCCCGCCACAGTCCGGGCAGGGCCCCGATGAGGTCCTCGCGGTCCAGGGTGTGCGCCTCGACCACACTGTCACGGAGCGTCGGAGCCAGTTCCTGCGGCCATTCCACGGTGATCCGCGGCACCGCGACGGCTCCGAACTCCGGTGCCTCTGTGGGTAGTTCCTCGCTCATGCGCCTTTCGTTCCCCCTTGGTCACGCCCGCCACCGGCGCGACGACGGCGGTCCATTACGTGCCGCAGGACCCCTGCCTGTTCCGCCCTCGCCAGCTCACCGCTCAGCCGGGCGATCTCCGCCTCGGCCCGCTGCGCGCGCTCCTGCCACTGCCACACCGCTCGGGCGACCTCGTCGCGAGCGGTTCCGATCTGCTGCTCGGCGTACTCCTGGGCGCGCTGCGCGGCCTCCTGCGCCCGCTGTTCGCGCTGCTCGGCCCGGCGTTCGGCGGCCTCGGCCCGCTCGCGCAACTCCGTTTTCGCGCGGGCGAGTTCCTGCTCGGCCCGCCGGGCCTGGTCCTCGACGTCCGCGCGTACCCTGGCTCGCTCCTCCGCCTCCGCGCGGTGCAGCAGCCCGTCGAGATCAGGACCCTGCCCGACCGGGAACGGCCCGGCCCGGCCGGGTGCGGGCGCCGTGTACGGCTCGGGGTCCGCGTACAGCTCGGAGACGGGCGTCGCGGTACCGACGGGCGGTTCGGCGAGGGCCAGCGGCACGAGTCGTACGGTGAGGGAGGCCGGATCGACCACGGTCACCGGCCGCCAGCCGCTGAAGCCGTCCGCCGCCTCCCCGTCCCCGCCCGGCACGACGGCCACCCGGCAGCCCGAACCGAGCACCGCCTCCGCGCCGTCGACCCGCGCCCACAGGGTCTCCCCGGCGGTCAGCAACGAGGCGGCGACCTCGGGCGACGGGACAGGAGCCCGGTATGTGCTCGAAGGGGGCTGCGGTGGCACCCGCGCCGCGGGCTGCGGTGTCTCGTCCGCGAAGCTGCCCCAGCCGTCGTCGTCGGCACCCGCCCCGGACGGGGCGTACGCGGGACGCGGCGGCGGAGACTGACCCGACGGCGTCTCGTCGATGAACGAACCCCACTCCGACACGCAAACGCCCCCACGTTCTCGTCCCTGCCGCCCCACCGGCCACCCCGTCCGCGCGCGTCCGTCGGAACCCGGGGGCCGTCGAGGACGTCAATATAGTTGCACCGCACCGAGATTCACATGCCGTCAGTTCCCGTAACGGGACTTCCGGGAAGGCGACCTCCCATGGAAGAGCACCTGACCACGGACTTCAACGCCGCCTGCTTCCTGGTCGATCTGTCCAACGTCGTGCGCAACCGCGGGCTGGGCGAACCCGGTCTGCGTTCCCTGCGCCGGCTGCGGCTCGTCGTGGACGCCGCGAAGGAGCTCGCCCGGGATCCGGACGTCAAGCTCTACCTGGTCGCCGATGCCAGTCTTCGGCTCGGCGGGCGCCGGGAGTTCACCGATCCCGCCGACATCCAGCTGCTCGGCCGCTGGGTGCGCCGTGGCCTGGTCGAGGAACTGCCGGACGCCGACGAGCGCCTGCTCGAACTGTGCGAGTACACCGGCATCCCGGTCATCACCGGCGACCGCTTCCGCGGCAACCGCGAGGAGCGCCCCTGGCTCCAGGGCAATACGGACGACTTCCTGGAGCCGGTCCCGGCCCGGCACGGCGCCGTCCGGCTGGCCCCCGTCGACCTGGGCGTGGCCAGTGCGCTGGACATCTCCAGGAAGCTGGAGGAGGACGCGCTGAAGAAGATGGGCCTGCTGGGCCCCCGGCGCACTCCCCGCTTCGACGTGGTGAGCCGCAACTGGCGCTGCGAGGACCGGCGTTGCACCCTGTACGACACCCACAAGGGCACCGCGGCCCTGCTGCCGCGCGTGATCAGGGGCGTGCCGCACTGTCAGAGCCACGGCAGCCCGCTGCTCGACGACGGCCCACGCACCGCGACCGTCCAGCTGAAGCTGCTGGTGGAGGGCGAGCTGAAGGCCCGGTTCACCCTGGAGGACGGCTCGACGGTGAAGGTGGGCAGGGCACCGGGCGAGGGCGGCATCGCACTGCACGACCTGGTCCCGGAACAACGCACCGCCGGGCTCAGCCGCGTCCATGTCGAGCTGCGGGTGACCGGCGGCATCGTCCACGTACGCGACAGCAGCACCTACGGCACGCAATGGCGGCCGACGGCCGGGAAGTCCGGGCCGGGCGCGTGGCAGAAGCTCGGCGCGACCGAGCGGCAGTACCACGGCGGGGACGAGCTCCAACTGGTCGAGGGCGTGATCCTGGCCCGCAGCGGCCGCCGTTTCCCGACCGAACTGGCCCAGGCATGGCAGCGCCGTCGGCCGCCCTCACCGTCGTCAGCGGCCGAGACCCGCATGTACTGAGAGCGGACCCGCGCCCGCCCGGCACCTCGGGACGGAGCCCGGCCCGCCCGGCACCTTGGGACGAAGCCCCGCCCGCCCCGCGCCTTGAGACGAAGCCCCGCCCGCCCGGCACCTTGGGGCGGAGCCCGGGCCCCACTCACGTCCGTCCGACGACGCAGGACGGGTTCCGGCCCCTGCCGCCCCGGGCGCCGACCCGTTCACATCCGTCCGACGACGAGGGGCGGGGCGGTCACCGGGCACTCCCGGCCACCGCCCCGCCCCGAAACCCGCTACGCGTGCGTGCGCAGCAGCGTCCGCATCGTCCGCATGGCCACCGAGAGGTTCGCCAGGTCGAACGAGTCCGAGCTCCGGATCTCCTCAAGCGTGGAGCGCGACCGCGTGAGGATCGCCGCGTTCTTCTCCTCCCACGCCTGGAACCGCTCCTCCGGCGTGGAGGTCCCGTTGCCCACGGACAGCACGTCCGCGGTGAGCGCGGCGTGCGCGGCGTACAGGTCCTCGCGGATGGAGGCCCGTGCCATGGACTGCCAGCGGTCGGCCCGCGGCAGCTCGATGATCCGGTCCATGAGCTGCGTGATGCCCAGCCGGTCCGCGAGGTCGTAGTACACCTCGGCGACGGCGAGCGGGTCCTTGCCGGTGCGCTCCGCGATCGCCACGACGTCCAGCGCCGGGAAGGCGGAGGAGAATCCGGCGACCCGCTGGGCCAGCTCGCCCGGGACACCCGCCTCGGTGAGCTCCTCCAGGATCGACTGGTACCACTCCAGGTCGGCGCCCATCAGCATCTTGGGCAGCTCGGCCCAGACCTGCTCGACACCGTCCTTGAAGAAGTCGATCGTCCCGGCGATCTCCAGCGGCTGCGGCCGGTTGCCGAGCAGCCAGCGCGACCCGCGCTCGACGAGCCGGCGCGAGTGCAGCCGGATCCGGGTCTGCACATCGGCGGCGACCTTGTTGTCGAGCTCCTCGACGGCGTCCCACACCTGGCCGAGGCCGAAGATCTCACGGGCCGCGAACTGCGCCCGCACGATCTCCTCGATCGAGGCGCCGGTCTCCTCCCGCAGGCGGTGCAGGAACGTCGAACCGCCGCTGTTCACGGTGTCGTTGACCAGGACCGTGGTGATGATCTCGCGACGCAGCGCGTGCCCGTCGACCGCCTCGGGGAACTGCTCGCGCAGTTGCTGCGGGAAGTAGGCGTGCAGCAGCTTCTGCAGGTGCGGGTCGTCCGGCAGGCTGGTCCGGATCAGCTCCCTGGCCGCCGTGATCTTCGTGTACGCGAGCAGCACGGCCAGCTCGGGCTGGCTGAGCCCCTTGCCGGCGTTCAGCAGTTCACGGATCTGCCGGTCGCTGGGCAGGAACTCCAGCCCGCGGTCGAGATCCCCGTCGCGGACCAGCCGGCGCATGAAGCGCTGGTGGGCGTGGAGGAGGGAGGACGACTGGGCCGTGGCGTTGGTGAGCGCCACGTTCTGCGCGTAGTTGTTGCGCAGCACCAGACGGCCGATCTCGTCGGTCATCTCGGCGAGCAGCTTGTTGCGCTGCTTGACGGTCATGTCGCCGTCCCGCACCAGACCGTTGAGCAGGATCTTGATGTTCACCTCGTGGTCGGAGGTGTCCACACCGGCGCTGTTGTCGATCGCGTCGGTGTTGATCCGGCCGCCGTTGCGGGCGAACTCGATCCGGCCGAGCTGGGTGGCGCCGAGGTTGCCGCCCTCGCCGACGACCTTGGCCCGCAGGTCCTGGCCGTTGACCCGGATCGCGTCGTTGGCCTTGTCGCCGACGTCCGCGTTCGACTCGGCGGAGGACTTGATGTACGTGCCGATGCCGCCGTTCCACAGCAGGGCGACACGGGCCTTGAGGATGGTCTGCATCAGCTCGGCGGGCGTCAGCTTGGTGACCCCCGACTCGATGCCGAGCGCCTTCCGGATGTGCGCGTTGATCGGGATGGACTTGGCGCTGCGCGGGTGGATGCCGCCGCCCGCGGAGAGCAGGTCCTTCTTGTAGTCGGCCCAGGAGCTGCGCGGCAGGTCGAAGAGGCGGCGCCGCTCGGCGTACGAGGTGGCGGCGTCCGGGGTGGGGTCGATGAAGATGTGCCGGTGGTCGAAGGCGGCGACGAGCCGGATGTGCTCGGAGAGCAGCATGCCGTTGCCGAACACGTCACCCGACATGTCACCGACGCCGACGACGGTGAAGTCCTCGGTCTGGGTGTCGTGGCCGAGCTCGCGGAAGTGCCGCTTGACGGACTCCCAGGCGCCGCGGGCGGTGATGCCCATGCCCTTGTGGTCGTAGCCGGCGGAACCTCCGGAGGCGAACGCGTCGCCGAGCCAGAAGCCGTACGAGACGGCGACCTCGTTGGCGATGTCGGAGAACTTCGCGGTGCCCTTGTCGGCGGCGACGACCAGGTAGGTGTCGTCCTCGTCGTGACGGACGACGTCCTGGGGCGGCACGACCTCACCGGCCACCATGTTGTCGGTGATGTCGAGCAGCGCCGAGATGAAGGTGCGGTACGAGGCGATGCCCTCGGCCATCCAGGCGTCACGGTCGACGGCCGGGTCCGGCAGCTGCTTGGCGACGAAGCCGCCCTTGGCGCCGACGGGCACGATGACGGTGTTCTTCACCATCTGCGCCTTGACCAGGCCGAGGATCTCCGTACGGAAGTCCTCGCGCCGGTCCGACCAGCGCAGACCGCCTCGCGCGACCTTGCCGAAGCGCAGGTGCACGCCCTCGACGCGCGGCGAGTAGACCCAGATCTCGAACGCCGGGCGGGGCGCGGGCAGATCCGGGATGGACTGCGGGTCGAACTTCATCGAGACGTACGAATGCGGCTTGCCGTCGTCCGACATCTGGAAGAAGTTGGTGCGCAGGGTGGCCTTGATGACGGTGAGGAAGGAGCGCAGGATCCGGTCCTCGTCGAGGGAGGCGACCTGGTCCAGGGCCCCGTCCAGCTCTTCGAGGAGCCCGTCGGTCAGCTCCGTACCGGCCCGCTGGCGCTCGGGCGACATCCGCGCCTCGAAGAGCGAGACCAGCAGCCGGGTGGTGTGGACGTTGTTGCGGAGAGTGCTCTCCATGTAGTCCTGGCTGAAGGTCGATCCGGCCTGGCGCAGGTACTTCGCGTAGGCGCGCAGCACCATCGACTGCCGCCAGTTCAGACCGGCGCCCAGCACGAGCGAGTTGAAGCCGTCGTTCTCCGCCTCACCGGTCCACACGGCGGCGAAGGCGTCCTGGAACCGGTCGCGGGCGTCGTCGGCGAGGTAGTTGCCGTTGCCGTTGGTCTGCGGCATCCGCAGACCGAAGTCGTAGATCCAGGCGTGGGTACGGTCCGCGCAGCGCAGCTCGTACGGACGCTCGTCGACGACCTCGACGCCGAGCCGCTGGAGGGCCGGCAGGACGGCGGACAGGGAGACCTGCTCGCCGGTCCGGTAGATCTTGAAGCGGCGCTCGCCGGGGCCGGCGCCGACCGGCTCGTAGAGGCTGAGGGCGAAGTCCCTCTCGCCCTTCTTGAGCGCTTCGAGGTGGACCAGGTCGGCGACGGCGGCGCGCGGCGTGTGGTCCGCCTTGTAGCCCTCGGGGAACGAGTGGCCGTACTGACGCAGCAGCTCGGCGGCACGCTCCTCGCCGCACTCGGCGCCGAGCGCCTCCTGGAAACCGTCGGCCCAGGAGCGGGCGGCCTCGACGAGCCGGGCCTCGATGCGGTCGGCCTCGGCGTCGGTGAGGTCGGGCAGCTCGGTACCGGGGGCGACCCGGACGACGAAGTGCAGCCGGGAGAGGATCGACTCGGTGTTCCAGGCGGTGAAGTCGACGCTGGTGCCGCCCAGTTCCTCCTTGAGGATGTCGATCAGGCGCAGCCGCACACCGGTGGTGTAGCGGTCGCGGGGCAGGTAGACGATCGCGGAGTAGTAGCGCCCGTACTCGTCCTGACGCAGGTAGAGCCGCAGCCGGCGGCGCTCCTGGAGGTACAGGACGGACGTGACGATGGAACGCAGCTGGTCGACGGGCGTCTGGAAGAGCTCGTCGCGCGGGTACGTCTCCAGGATCTGGATCAGGTCACGGCCGTCGTGGCTGCTGGGCGAGAAGCCCGCGCCCTCCAGCACCTCGGCGACCTTGCGGCGGATGACGGGGACCCGGCGCACGGACTCGGTGTACGCGGCGGACGAGAACAGTCCGAGGAAGCGGCGCTCACCGATGACGTTGCCGTCGGCGTCGAACTTCTTCACGCCGACGTAGTCGAGGTAACTGGGGCGGTGGACGGTCGACCGGCTGTTGGCCTTGGTGAGGACGAGGAGCTTGCGCTCTCGGGCCTTGGCCCGTGCGTCGGCGGGCAGCCGGTCGAAGGACGGGCTGACGGGGTGCGCCTCGTCGACGCTGTGGTGCGGGTCGGAACGCAGGATGCCGAGGCCGGTGCCGGGGACGGCGGCCAGCGAGTCGGTCTCCTTCAGCTCGTACTCGCGGTAGCCGAGGAAGGTGAAGTGGTCGGCGGCGAGCCAGCGCAGCAGCTCCCCGGCCTCGTTCACCTCTTCGTCGGCGAGATCGTCGAGCGGCTCGCCGGGCAGGCCGTCGGCGATGCGCAGCGCGGCCTCGCGCATCTTCTCCCAGTCCTCGACGGTCTCCCGCACGTCGGACAGCACCCGCAGCAGATCGGCGGCGATCTGCTGGAGGTCGGAGCGGTCGGTCTCACGGTCGATCTCGACGTGGATCCAGGACTCGACGAGCGCGTCGTGCGGCAGCTCGGTCCCGGCGGCCTCGGCACCCTTGGCCTTCGTGCGGCCCTGCGGGCCCGTGGCGTGGCCGTTGCCCTCGGCGAGGACCTCGATGAGCTTGCCGGTGACGTCGCGGCGCACGACGACCTGCGGGTGGATCACGAGATGGATGCCGCGCCCCTGCCGGGACAGCTCATTGGTGACGGAGTCGACGAGGAACGGCATGTCGTCGGTGACGACCTCGACGACGGAGTGGCTGCACGTCCAGCCGTTCTCCTCGACGGTCGGGGTGTGCACCCGGACGTTCGCCGTGCCCTGCGGACGATTCTCGGCCAGCCGGTAGTGGGAGGAGGCCGCACCGAAGACGTCGACGGGGTCGCGGCCCGCGATGTCCTCCGGAGCGGTGTGCAGGTAGTAGCGCTGGAGGTAGGCGAGGAGTACGTCCTGCCCGGGACGTTCCTGCCCGGCCCCGGTGGCCGCGGTACTCACCCGGGGGGTACCGCCCGGGCCACCGACACCACCGCCCGGGCTGTTGTCAGCTACCTTGGCGGCCCGTGCGAGCAGCTCGGCCTTGGCTTCGTCCAGCTTGGTCTGCATGTCCTCTGGCTCCTGTCGCGCGCCGTTGCGTGACGTAGGTGTAAAAGACGACGTACCGCCACGACACGGGGTTTCCGGTCTGAGTCGACGCTATGCCGCTATGAGAGATACCCGGGCCCATATTGGCCATTTTTGACAGTCGGGCCGGGCTGTGAGGATCAGTGATGGCCCGGGTGCTGTGGCACTCCGGGCGCAGGCCGGGGGCTTCGCTGCCCCCGAGGCGTATCGCGCTGATCACGGGGTCCAGGCTATCTCGCCCGCCCCCGTAACCGTCACGACCCGTATGTGTACAAAAGAAGGTCCCGAAGTTTGACACTCTGGACAGCGCGGCGGCCCGTATTGCCGCACTCTGGTACACGGAAAAGGCCGACGAACCCGTGGGAGCCCGCCATGGCACCGAAGATCCTGATCGTCACCGGCGACGCCGCCGAGTCCCTGGAAGTCCTCTATCCGTACCAGCGGCTGCGCGAGGAGGGGTACGACGTCCACATCGCGGCCCCCGCCCGCAAGACGCTCCGCTTCGTGGTCCACGACTTCGAGCCCGGCTTCGACACCTACACCGAGAAGCCCGGCTACACCTGGCCCGCGGATCTGGCCTTCTCCGAGGTCGACGCCGGGGACTACGTGGCGCTGGTCGTCCCGGGCGGCCGGGCCCCCGAGTACCTGCGCAACGACGCCGAGCTGCGCAAGATCCTCAAGGCCTTCTTCGACTCCGACCGTCCGGTGGCCCAGATCTGCCACGGCCCGCTGGTGACGGCGGCCGTCGGCGCGCTGGCCGGCCGGCACGTCACCGCGTACCCCGCCCTGGAGCTCGACATGCAGGCGGCGGGCGCCACCTTCGAGGACCACGAGGCGGTGGTCGACGGCACGCTGATCTCGTCCCGCGCGTGGCCGGACCACTCGGCGTGGATGCGCGAGTTCCTGAAGGTGCTCCGCACGAAGGCCCCGGTCACCGCCTGACGGCGCCTTCCAGGGGCCCAGCCGTCGCCCTTCAGCTGCTATCCGGCCATTTCCCCGGCCAGCTCCGCGGCTTCGGCCAGACTGTCGACCACCGGCACCCCGGCCGCCTCCAGGCTGGCCCTGCTGTGCGATCCGCCGGTGTAGAGGACGGCCCTCGCACCGACATGGGCGGCGGCCACGGCGTCGTCCACCGCGTCGCCGATGACCACCGTGCGCTCCGGGGACACCCCGTCCAGCGCGGCGAGGTGCCGCTCCATGTGGAGCGCCTTGCTGCCGCCGGACGGCCCGGTGCGCCCGTCGACGCGTACGAAGTGCCGCTCGATGCCGTACCCGCGCACCACGGGGACCAGCTGGTCGTGTCCGTACATGCTCAGGAGGGACTGGCTGCCCCCACCCAGCCGCCACCTCGCGAGGAGTTCCTCGGCGCCTTCGGTGAGCCCGCAGGCGGCCCGCTGTTCGGTGTAGTACCGGTGGAATATCCCGTCCATCCGCTCCCACTCGGCCTCCGTGGGCAGCCGCCCCATCAGCCGTTCGTAGAAGCGCGGGATCGGGATGCAGTACATCTCCCGGTACTGCTCCAGCGTGATCGGTTCCAGACCGACCTCGCCGAACGCGGCGTTCGTCGCGCCGACGACCGCGGCGTTGTCGTCGAGCAGTGTGCCGTTCCAGTCCCAGACCAGATGCGTGCGGTGCTTCCCATGCGTCCCCATGCGTCAGAAAGTACCCGCAGGGTCCGACAGTCGATCCGGGAGCCGGCCCGAGCCCGATCCGACCGCCGGCCCCGGGAGCAGCCCGAGCCCGGCCCGCTCCCGCCCCGCTCGCCGGCCCGGGAGCGGCCCGAGCCTGTCCGGGAGCCGGTCGGAGGGCAGCGCCGGCGGCGCGGAAAGGACTCCTCCGCGGCCCGCTCTCAGCCGATCAGGTTCGGAATCTCCTGGATGCCGAACCACAGCAGCTCGTGGTCCTCGGCACCGTCCACGGTGAACTGCGCGTCGTCGTCACCGAGGTCCGCCGCACCCAGCGCCGCCGCGGCGGCCGTGACGTCCTTCTCCGCGTCGTCCGCGTCGACGTGCACCGCGGCGGCCTCGGTCAGCGCGACGGGGGACGTGATCCGCACCTCACCGAGCGACGACGAGTCGAGGCTGTGGTCCGGGTCGGCCACGGCCGAGCCGTCCGGCACGTCGACGGCCACGACGACCCGTCGGCGGACCACGTCGGGGTTCCCGGCGATCAGACGCAGCGAGGCGGAGGCGGCCCGGTTGAGCGCCGCGTACTCCAGCTCCTCGATGTCGTCGGAGACGTACCACTCGCGCAGACCGGGCGTCACCGCGTAGGCGGTCAGCGGACCGGGACCGATCTCGCCCGCCTTGTGCGCCGCTGCGAGGCCGGGGAGCGTCAGGGGGACGTACACGCGCATGGCTGGCCGCTTTCGTAGTCGGGAACGCCCTCAGGATACGTGCGAGGTCCCTCTTTGGGGTTACGTGCACCACCGCCGCCCCGTCCACCCGGCGACCGTCTCTCACCCTCCTCACGCCCGCCTCGCGCCCCGCACGACGCCCGGCGCATCACCCGGATAGGTGATTCCGCCCGATCGCGTCCGCACCCCAGGGGCGCTTGCGGCCGCCTCCGCCGTCGCCGTAGAAGATCCACAGCAGAAGTTACCGCCCGGTATTCGACCGGGCCTCTGAAGCACGGGGGCGATGAGCGATGAGCACGAACAGGACCCGGCCCACCGGACGACACGACCGACGCAGGCCCGAGGCCGTACCACCGCAGCGCACAAGGACCCCCCGGCGCCTCCGCCCCCATCACTGGTTCGCCGAGCGCCTCCTGGCGGTTCTCAGCGGCCAGCGCCCGGTGCACTGGATGCTCGGACACACCATCGGGGAGGCCTACGACCAACTGGCCGAACTAGCTCCGCGCACCCCGCTGAGAGCCCGCGGCGCCCGCCCCGTGATCCGCATGTGCCACGGCGCCCAGCCGGCCCCGGGTGTGGTGGAGGCCTGCGCGAGCATCGCCGCGGGCGAACAGGTGAGGGCCATGGCCTTCCGCCTGGAACAGGGCTCGGACCTCCGCTGGCGCTGCGCCGCGGTGGAGCTGGGTGACGAACACCTGAGAATGGCGACAGCCCGGTAGACGCCCCACCAGGGACCTTCCCGGCCCTCCCGGCACCCAGGGGCCCGCCACCCGACGACCGCCGGACATCCGCGCACACGCGGCTCCACTCGGCGGCCGACGCCCGCACCACCTCGCAGCCACAGCCCGTCCGCCACCGCAGCTCACGTCGCGGGGGCGGGAAGACGAACCGGGGCCGAGGGAAAAACAGACCGGGGCCGAGCACCCGAACAAGGTGCCCGGCCCCGGTCAGAAGCCGATCGACGCCGACAGCGCCGACGTCACAGCCACCGCTACTTCTTGCGGCGCCGCCCACCGCCACCGTTCTTCTGGGCCTTGCGGCGCTCCGCCCGGGTCAACCCGTCGGACTCGGACCCGGCCCCACCGTCACCGTTGGAGAAGTCGCCCTCGACGACCCCGCCCTCCCCGTCCACCGTGGGAGCGGAGAAGTGCAGCCGGTCAGGACGCTGCGGGGCGTCGAGCCCCTTGGCCCGGATCTCCGGACGCGCCGCCGGTACGAGGTCCTCCTTGGCGAGCGAGGTCTGCTCGGCCTCGTCCTGCACCGGAACCTCCTCGACCTGCTGCTCGACCTGGACCTCCAGGTTGAACAGGTAGCCGACGGACTCCTCCTTGATGCCCTCCATCATGGCGTTGAACATGTCGAAGCCCTCGCGCTGGTACTCGACCAGCGGGTCCTTCTGCGCCATGGCACGCAGGCCGATGCCCTCCTGGAGGTAGTCCATCTCGTAGAGGTGCTCACGCCACTTGCGGTCCAGGACGGACAGCACGACACGCCGCTCCAGCTCACGCATGATGTCCGAGCCGAGCTGCTTCTCGCGCTCGCCGTACTGCTCGTGGATGTCGTCCTTGATGGACTCACCGATGAACTCGGCGGTGATCCCGGCCCGGTCGCCGGCCGCGTCCTCCAGTTCCTCGACGGTGACCTTCACCGGATAGAGCTGCTTGAACGCGCCCCACAGCCGGTCCAGGTCCCACTCCTCGGCGAAGCCCTCGGCGGTCTCCTGGCGGATGTAGTCGTCGATCGTGCCGTCCATGAAGTGGCGGATCTGGTCCTGCAGATCCTCACCCTCCAGGACCCGGCGACGCTCGCCGTAGATGACCTCACGCTGCCGGTTGAGCACCTCGTCGTACTTCAGGACGTTCTTACGCGTCTCAAAGTTCTGCTGCTCGACCTGCGACTGCGCCGAGGCGATCGCCCTCGTCACCATCTTGTTCTCGATCGGCACGTCGTCCGGCACATTGGCCATCGACATGACGCGCTCGACCATCTGCGCCTTGAACAGTCGCATCAGGTCGTCGCCGAGCGACAGATAGAAGCGGGACTCACCGGGGTCGCCCTGACGGCCGGAACGACCGCGCAGCTGGTTGTCGATACGCCGCGACTCGTGCCGCTCGGTACCCAGGACGTAGAGCCCGCCGAGCTCCCTGACCTCTTCGAACTCCGCCTTCACGGCCTGCTCGGCCTTCTCCAGCGCCGCGGGCAGCGCGGCCGCCCACTCCTCGACGTGCTCGACGGGGTCGAGGCCGCGCTGGCGCAGCTCCGCCTCGGCGAGATCGTCGGGGTTGCCGCCGAGCTTGATGTCGGTGCCTCGTCCGGCCATGTTCGTCGCGACCGTGACGGCGCCCTTGCGGCCGGCCTGGGCGACGATCGTCGCCTCGCGGTCGTGCTGCTTGGCGTTGAGGACCTCGTGCTGGACACCGCGCTTGGAGAGCTGCTGCGAGAGGTACTCGGACTTCTCGACCGAGGTGGTGCCGACCAGGATCGGCTGGCCCTTCTCGTGCTTCTCGGCGATGTCGTCGACGACCGCGGCGAACTTCGCGACCTCGGTGCGGTAGATCAGGTCCGACTGGTCGGCACGGACCATCGGCCGGTTCGTCGGGATCGGCACCACACCGAGCTTGTAGATCTGGTGGAACTCGGCGGCCTCGGTCATCGCCGTACCGGTCATGCCGGAGAGCTTGCCGTAGAGGCGGAAGAAGTTCTGCAGGGTGATCGTGGCGAGCGTCTGGTTCTCGTCCTTGATGTCCACCCCTTCCTTCGCCTCGATCGCCTGGTGCATGCCCTCGTTGTAGCGGCGGCCGGCGAGGATACGGCCGGTGTGCTCGTCGACGATCATGACTTCGCCGTCGATGACGACGTAGTCCTTGTCCTTCTTGAAGAGCTCCTTCGCCTTGATGGCGTTGTTGAGGTACCCGACGAGAGGGGTGTTCACGGACTCGTAGAGGTTCTCGATGCCGAGCCAGTCCTCGACCTTCGAGACGCCGGACTCATGGATGGCGACGGTCCGCTTCTTCTCGTCGACCTCGTAGTCGCCGGTCTCCTCGAGGCCCTTGAGCGGGTTGCCCGCCTCGCCCTTGGTCAGGCGCGTGACCAGCTTGGCGAAGTCGCCGTACCACTTGGTGGCCTGGTCGGCCGGGCCGGAGATGATCAGCGGAGTACGGGCCTCGTCGACGAGGATCGAGTCGACCTCGTCGACCACGGCGAAGTTGTGGCCGCGCTGGACGAGCTCGTCCGAGGACCACGCCATGTTGTCGCGGAGGTAGTCGAAGCCGAACTCGTTGTTCGTGCCGTACGTGATGTCGCAGGCGTACTGCTCACGGCGCTGGGCCGGCGTCATGTTGGCGATGATGCAGCCGACGGTCAGGCCGAGGAACTTGTGGACCCGGCCCATCAGCTCGGAGTCGCGCTCGGCGAGGTAGTCGTTGACCGTGATCAGGTGCACGCCCTTGCCGGAGAGCGCGTTGAGATACGCCGGCAGGGTGCCGACCAGGGTCTTGCCCTCGCCGGTCTTCATCTCGGCCACATAGCCGAGGTGCAGGGCTGCGCCGCCCATCATCTGAACGTCGTAGTGGCGCTGTCCGAGGACCCGCTTGGCGGCCTCACGGACGGTCGCGAATGCCTCGGGGAGCAGGTCGTCCAGGCTCTCGCCGTCCGCGTACCGTTCCTTGTACTCGTCGGTGAGCGCCCGCAGCTCGGCGTCGGAGAGGTTGACGAAGTCCTCTTCGATGGAGCTGACCTGGTCCGCGATGCGGTGCAGTTTGCGCAGGATCTTGCCTTCGCCTGCACGCATGAGCTTGTTGAAGACGGACACTGAGGCGGGTCTCCTTGCCGGTCGGGCCTGGCACTGGGTCGTGGTATGGACTCTGGCGCGGGCACGGCAGGTGGGCCCCACCGCAACGGCCATCGTAAGCGAGGACCCCGCCGCGCCGGGAGGGCTGCCGCCGCGTCGGCTCCACCGTGCCCTCCCAGTCAACGGCCGGGGGGCGCCGAAGGTGCCGGGAAGTCCGAAAAGTGTTCGCTTCCCGGCCGCCGCCTCAGCAGAATCCGTACATGGAGCCGATCACCCTCACCACCGAGCGTCTGCTGCTGCGCCCCTTCACCGGTGGCGACGCGGACGAGATCCATGCCGCCTGCCAGGACCCGGACATCCAGCGCTGGACGGTCGTGCCCTCCCCGTACAGCCACGCCGACGCGGAGCTCTTCGCGGAAAAGCTCTCCCCCGGCGGCTGGCATGACGACTCCGCGTACGGCTTCGCGGTGGTCCTGCGCGGGAGCGGAGCGCTGGTGGGCGCGCTCGGCATCACCCGCCGCAATCTGCCGGGCACGTACGAGGTGGGTTTCTGGACCGCCAGGGAGCACCGGAGCCTCGGTTACACGTCGGAGGCGGTCCTGGCCGCCGCCCGCTGGACCTTCACCTCGCTCGGCGGCGACCGGCTGGAGTGGCGGGCCGAGGTCGGCAACGCCCCCTCGCGTGCCGTGGCGCTGAGAACGGGATTCCGGATGGAGGGCGAGCAGCGATCGGGGCTGCTCAACAAGGGTGTACGACGCGACACCTGGATCGGTGCGCTGCTCCCGTCCGATCTCGGCCTGCCGGGCACCGACGCCTATCTGCCCGCAGCCGGCTGACCCCGATCGGTGAACTCCACGCCCGGATGTCAGTGCCTCCCTCTAGGGTGCGGGACATGACGCCTGTGCCGCCCCCCGCCGCCGAACTCTCCGCCGACCAGGCACGCAGGATCGCCCTGCGCGCCCAGGGCTTTCTGGGTGCTCCGGACCGCCGGGCCGGGGTTCCGGGTGTGCTGCGGCATCTCGGTGCCGTGCAGCTCGACACGATCTCGGTGCTCGCGCGCTCGCACGAACTGATTCCGTACGCGCGCCTCGGCGCGATCGGCCGGCGCGCGGTCGAGGAGGCGTACTGGTCGGGCGGCCGCACCTTCGAGTACTGGTCGCACGCGGCGTGCATCCTGCCGGTAGAGGAGTGGCCGCACTTCGCGTTCCGCCGCCGCGCCTACCGCTCGCGCCCCCACTGGCACCACGACCTGCCGGACGGCGCCTACGAAACGGTGATCAAGCAGCTGCGCGCCGAGGGCCCGCTGACGGCGACGGAACTGGGCGGCGCGAAGAACGGCGGGGAGTGGTGGGACTGGTCGGAGTCGAAGGTCGCCGTCGAGCGCGCCCTGATGTACGGGGAGGTGGTGTGCACCGAGCGGCGCAGCTGGAAGCGGGTGTACGACCTCGCCGAGCGGGCCCTGCCCGACGCCGTGCTGCACGACGATCTGGACGACGCGGAGTGCCTGCGCCGGTTGGTCGCGCTCGCGGGACAGTCCCTGGGCGTCGGCACCCGTGCGGACATCGCGGACTACCACCGGCTCAAGGGAGAGCAGTTCGACGCCGTCGTGGCCGACTCCGGTCTGGTGCCGGTGACGGTGCGGGGCTGGGCGAAGCCCGCCTGGGCGGACCCGGCGGCGCTGGCCTCGGAGCCGCGCGGGCGGCATCGCACGACCCTGTTGTCGCCGTTCGACTCCCTGATCTGGGAGCGGGCACGCACCGAGCGGATCTTCGGTTTCACGCACCGCCTGGAGGCCTATGTCCCCAAGCCCGAGCGGATACACGGCTACTTCGCGATGCCGCTGCTGGCGGGCGGAAAGCTGCAGGGCCGCGTCGACCCGGCGCGCGAGGGCAGCACGCTGGTGGCCCGTCAGGTGTCCCTGGAGAGCGGGAAGGCCGTGGCGCCGATGGCCGAGGCTCTGGTGGAGGCCGCGTCCTGGGTCGGCTGCTCGGACGTCAGGCTGGAGCGCGTCGACGCACCGGAACTGCGCGGGCCGCTCGCTCAGGAAATCGCCCGCGCTCTGGCGTGAGCGCGCATTCCCTTGCCTTTACCCGGCGCCGACCTGTTCGATCCGTTCGGTCCCGTCGTCGCAGCGGTCACCTGATCTCCAGGATCTTCTCCCGCATGGCATAGACCACGGCTTCCATCCTGGAGTGCAGCTGCAGCTTCTCCAGAATGTTGCGGACGTGGTTCTTCACGGTGTTCTCGGAAATGAACAGCTCCTTCGCGATATCGCGATTGTTCATGCCCGTTGCAACGAGTTTCAGGACTTCGAGCTCACGGTCGGTGAGCCGCGGCGCGGGCACCAGTCGGCGCTCGTCGGTCCGCTGGATCATCGACTTGAACTCGGTGAGCAGCTTGGACGCCATGGAGGGGCTGATCTGGGACTGCCCGTCGGCGACCGCGCGAATCGCCGTCGCCACCTCGTCCGTCGAAATCTCCTTGAGGAGATAGCCGGTGGCGCCCGCCTTGATCGCGTCGTAGAGGTCGGCCTCCTCATCGCTGATCGTCAGCATGATGATCTTCGCGCTGGGAGCCACCTCCTTGATCGACGTACAGGCCTCGATGCCCCCGCGCCTGGGCATCCGTACATCCATCAGCACGATGTCGGGCAGCAGATCGGCCGCCTTGTCGACCGCCTCCGCACCGTCACCCGCCTCGCCGACGACCTGGATGTCCTCCTCCTGGGCGAGGACGATCTCCAGCCCTCTGCGGAAGAGAGCGTGGTCGTCCACCACGAGGACCCGGATCGGCTCCTTGCGGGAACCACTTTCCGCGTCGGCACCGGTTCCGGCAGCGCCGCCGGCGTCATTCGCATCGCGCACGGGCCCGAAGGTGTCCGCCATCGTTCCTCCCCCTGAAGGCCATGGCCTGAAGTTCGCAAACTGTCCGCCAACGGCAGTTCACAGAGCGCCGGTTGGCTTGGAACGACATGATTTCATGCCTGGACGCCGGAGCGGCGATCCCGTGGCCGCACACGGGTGCCCCTGGGGGCGCACAGACGCTCCAGGGGCACCGTGGAAGCGTGGCGTCAGCCGCCGAGCGCACCGCCCGCGCCGCCCGCCTCATCGGCGGCCAGCGGATCGGTCCTCAGGTGAATGACACCGTAGTCATAGGCATGCCGCCGGTAGACGACACTGGGTTCCTTCGTCTCGGAGTCGACGAACAGATAGAAGTCGTGCCCGACCAGCTCCATCTCGTAGAGCGCCTGATCGAGCGACATCGGTGCGGCGACGTGCGTCTTCTCGCGCATCACCAGCGGACCCTCGCCCTGCACCTCCAGCGAGCCGAACCTGGTGGTGGGCACGGTCTGGCCCGTCTCACTCCCCACCAGATCGCCCTCGCCGTTGAACGAGGCCGCGCCCGGCACGGTCTCGGCGACTTCGGCAGCGGGAATCCGGCCGTTGCCACGGCGGCTGTAGCGCTTGTCGTGCTGCCTGCGCAGGCGCGCCTCCAACTTGCCGGTGGCCAGGTCCAGCGCTGCGTACGGGTCGCCTGCGGCCGCTTCCGCCCGGATGACCGGCCCACGCGAACGGAGCGTGATCTCCACCCGGTCGGAACGATCGGCCTGACGGGGATTCGGCTCCTTGGACACCTCGACGTCGAGGCTGATCACCTTGCCGTCGAACTTCTGGATCTTGTCCAGCTTCAGCTTCTCGGCCACGTGCTTGCGGAACCGCTCCGGCACCTCGGTCTTGCGGCCCTTGACGACGATGTCCACGCAGAACTCCGTTCCCGGATCACTCCGCTCAGCGGCGGAGCATCTCCCTTTTGCACCAGGCCCCGGTGATGGCCGGAGCCGCGGACTCGGTGACTTCCACCTCCTCCTCCCCCATCGGCAGGGTCTCCACCCCACCGAATTCCCTGCTTCCGGACTACTGGTGAGTTCCCTGCCCGAAACCTGGCGGTGCATTCGTCGAGGTCCGGCATTCACCATTCCTCACAACCGAACATAGCCTGCCCGGCCTGATGTCGGCACCCGCTACTCGCACGTACCTCCGTTCAGGTCGTTTTACTCACTCACTACCTGCAACGATGCAAGTTCATTGACAGTTCCGGTTTATTTCGAAGGCCGACGGAGACACTGCGACGACGGCCGCCTGCCCGCTGCCGTGGGCGACGCCCTCGCGCCCGCCCGCTGCCGCGATGGCCCGAGCCGCCTCGGCCAGCGAGGCACCCGTCGTCAGAAGGTCGTCCACCAGCACCACCCGTCCGGCCGCAAGCAGCCGTTCACCCCCGGCCACGACCTCCAGGGCCCCCGCGAGATTCGCCTGCCGCTGCCGGGCCCCGAGCCCCGCCTGATCGGCCACCGGACGCCGCTGCCGGAGCACCGCGACCACCCGGGCCCGCGTACCGCAGCGCCGTAGCTCACCTGCGGCGGCCAGAGCGATCCGCCGCATCGGATCGTGCCCCCGCGCCGCCACGGCCCGCCGCGTCGACGGCACAGGGACGAGCAGCAGCCGACCGACGCCCGCATGCCCCGCCCCGGCCCGTACGGCCCCCGCCAGGGCCCTGCCGAGCGGCCCGGCAAGGCCCAGAGCGCCCCGCTCCTTATGGGCCAGGAGCACCGCCCGTACCGCGTTCTCGTAGCCGGCCGCCGCATGCACCACCGGCAGACCCCTGGGCTCCGGCACCGGCCTCACCCGGCGCGGCGCCTGGCCGTACAGGTCCGCTCGGCACTCCTCGCACAGCTCCGCACGCGGCCTGCCGCAGCCGCCACAGCACACCGGCAGAACCAGTCCGGAGATCTCCCGCCACCACCCCCGCATGACTCCACTGTGCGCTCCTCGAAGGCACCCGGCCACCCCTGTGGAAAACGCGGCGAAGGACTCGCGGGTCTCGGCCCGGAATCTCGGGGTCTCAGCCCGGATAGACCAGCGACCAGCCTTTCTTGACCACCGTCTGCCAGTTGTCACCCGGCGACAGCTTCACTATCCCGTCACTCAACGTGGCCGCCATCAGCGGCAACTGCTCGTCGTCCGCCGCCGCGACCGACGACACCTGGTTCACGCCGGGCAGAACGCCCGACGCGGGCGTCGAGCCGTCCGCCTGCACATAGCGCACCTGCTGGACGCCGCCCTGCTCCTTGCCGACCACCACGAGACGGCTCCGGCCCGACCACGACATCGCGGTCACATCCGTCAGCTGAGGTGCGGCCTGGCGCAACTCGACCACCGAGACCCGCTGATCCGTCTCCGGACCGCGCCGCTCGATCCGGCCGATCTTCAACGTGGTGTGGTTGTCCTGAGTCACCAGGAGCGCGATCCGCACCCCGTCCGCGGACATCCGCAGCGCCTCGATCCGACCGTCCAGGCCCGGCACGGCGACTTTCTGCGGCTTGCCGTTCCCACCGGCCAGCCGCAGCAGCCTGCGGTTGCCGGGGTCCCGGTCCGCCACCCACAGGTCGCCCCGACCGTCCCAGCTCGGCACCGACAGACGGTCGTTCTGGTCCGCGGCCTCGCTGGTCACCAGGGCTGCCGGAAGCTCGCCGTCCGAGACGATGGACGACACATAGAGGGCCCTCTTGTCCCGCGAGACCGCCGCCGCCGACTGCTCGTCCCTGGCCACACCGACCGTGCCCATCGGCATCGTTCCATTGCCGAACGGGCCGGCCACCGCCTCCGGAGTGCCACTGCCCTTGGTGCTGCCGGGAATGCGCTCCACATGCCCCTTGCCATCGACGAAGTACTGGCTGTCCGGACCGCTCGACGAGCCGTCAGGGGCGAACTCCTCCGCCTGATCCGTCCCGAGAACACACAGCGGGGAGCCGTCGGAGCGTTGCAGCTCGACCTGCTCGACCCGTGCGGACGTCAGGTCCCGCAAGGTGTAGAGGATCTGAGAGGCCATCATGCGACAGGAGCGCTGTCCGACGCCGTCCGCCTTCTTGCTGAGCGGGACCTTCAGAACATTGCGATCGTCGGGGGTCAGGGAGGTGACGCCCTTCTTCAGCGTCGTACCCGCGGGAAAGCTGGAGCGGACCACCGGGCGCAGCCAACTGGTCGGCCCCGCCAGCAGGCTTCGGACGGCCTGTGTCACGGTGTCCATCTTGGTGGCAGGGTCCGTCCGGCTGCGGAGGTAGACGGGGTCGGCGACCAGGGTCGACTGCGCCTCCGTCCGCCCCGCGGCGAAGTAGTACTTGTCGACGGAACGGTAGAGGCGTCTGAAGTCCGACTGCCCGAGCAGAAGGCCGTCCGGCACGGCATTGATGCGCCACTCCTTGCCGTCCGGCCCGTTCTCTCTCACCAGGCGCAGGGTCTGGTCGTAGCCCGTGGGCGCAAGCGGCTGATAGGCGCTCTGGGCGTCGACCGTTGCCACCTTCTCACCGGTCAGGGTGTAGGTGACGTCCGTGATGCCGGGGTCGCTGTCGCGGAACGGGCGGTCGCTCCGGTTCGGCGCCTTCGTGAGCACGGTCGTGAACGCGCTCGGCCGCCACTTGCTCGCCGCCTTCTTCGTCAGGTACATGCGGGTCGTCCTGAAGCCCGAGTCATCGCTGGTCATGGACTCCAGGAAGCCGTCGACAACCTCCTCGGGGGTGGCGTTGTCACGCGGCGCCACGGCGTACACCTGTACCTGGGAGTCACCGGGCTGCGATGCGTCGACGGCCTTGACGTCCCCGGTGACAGGCATCGAGCTGCACGCGGACAGCAGCACGACACCGCATCCGAGCAGCGCGACCAGCCCCGGCAGACGCTCACGGCCGCGCCCGTGCCGGTCAGTGCCCATGATGCGTGTCCCCCCGGTCCGGGTCCTGCCCTGCAGAGTCGGAATCTCCACCCGGCCGGTCCTCGGCGGGGCGCGCGACCACGCGTGCGCCGCTCCCCGGCAGGGCCGCCGGATGCACCGAGACCGGCGCCGTCCGGGAAGCCACGGGAGCACGCGCGGGTACGGGCAGCGCGGCCCGGTCGTTGCCTCCGGGCTGGGCAGGCACCGCCGTCAGCCGGTGCTCGCTCCCGGTCATGGGAGCGGTCGCGGCTCGCTCCCGGTTCTCCCGGTTGCGCCGGGAATCCTCGGGTTCCAGCGGTATCGGCGATCCGCGCAGCGGTTCGTCCGCCGTGCGCGGCAGAGTGAGCCGGAACTGCGAACCGCCGCCCGGCTCGCCCCAAGCCTGCAGCCAGCCGCCGTGCAGCCTCGCGTCCTCCACGGCGATGGACAGTCCGAGTCCGGTGCCGCCGGTCGTCCGCGCGCGCGCCGGGTCGGCCCGCCAGAATCGATTGAACACCCTCGTCGCCTCGCCCGGCTTGAGCCCCACACCGTAGTCCCGGACGGCCACGGCGACCGCACCTCCCGCCACCCCCATCCGCACCACGACGTCCCGGCCCTCTCCGTGCTCGACGGCGTTGACCACCAGGTTGCGCAGGATGCGCTCGACCCGCCGTGCGTCGGCCTCCGCGATCACCGGCTGCTCGTCGCCGACCACCCGGATCCCGGTGCCCTTGCGTTCGGCCAGCGGCTCGGCCCCGCCGATCACCCGTCGCACGACCTGCCGCAGATCTATCGGCTCGGCCTCCAGCGCCGCGGCGCCCGCGTCGAACCGGCTGATTTCCAGCAGATCGGAGAGCAACGACTCGAACCGGTCGAGTTGATCCCCGAGCAGCTCCGCGGAGCGGGCCGTCACGGGATCGAAGTCGCTGCGGGCCTCGTGGATGACATCGGCGGCCATCCGCACGGTCGTCAGCGGCGTCCGCAGCTCGTGGGAGACGTCGGAGACGAAGCGCCGCTGCATCCGCGACAGCTCCTCCAGTTGCTGGATCTTCAGCTGCAGATTCTGCGCCATCTTGTTGAAGGCCTCACCGAGCCGCGCGATGTCGTCCTCGCCCGTGACCTTCATCCGTTCCTGCAGCCTGCCGGCGGAGAGCCGCTCGGCGATGCCCGCCGCCATCCGCACGGGCGTGACGACCTGCCGCACCACGAACCACGCGATGGCCCCGAGCAGCACGACGACGAACAGCCCCGCTGTCGCCAGCGTTCCCCTGACCAGCGTCAATGACTTCTCCTCCTGCGTCAGCGGGAAGAGGTAGTACAGCTGGTACGGATTGTGGTCGATGTCGTACAGCCGTTTGCCCACGACGAGTCCGGGCTGCGACGGCTGCCCGTTCGCGTACTGGATCCGGGAGTACGTCTGGAACGCCCCAGGGCCCTTGTTCACGGAGTCCCGCAGGGTCTGCGGAATGCTCACCGCCTCCACACTGCCCGAGCCGCGCGGCGCACGGGTGCCCTCGTCGGCACTGAGCGCCACCACGTTGAAGGCGTTCTTGCCGCCGCTGGCGAGCTGGTCGACGAGTTCGGTCCGCCAGGAGTTGTTGGCCGTGGTGCCGTCCGTCGTGTCACCGCCCGGCCCACCAGGGACGAGCGGAGCGTTGGCCTTCTCCTGGGCCGCGGCGAAACCGCCGGCGGCCTGGGTCTGGGCAGCCTTGCCCTTCGTGTCGAGAAGGCCGTTGCGCACCTGCCCGATCACGACGAAGCCGAGCAGCAGCACCACACCGAGCGACATGAGCAGCGTGCCCGCCACGACCCTCAGCTGCAGATTGCGCCGCCACAGCCGCACGGCCGGCAGCAGCGGACGCCGCACCCAACGCATCAGCAATCGCGGCACAGGGCCGCCGAGCGCCCGGTCCTGGATCAACCGGCCGCCCTGCAGAAGACGCCCGACCTGGGACGTCTTGTGTCCTGGAGCAGCAGCCCGCTCCGCACGGGCTCCCGGCTCCCCGGGCTGCGGAGCAGCGCTGCCCAGGGGCATGTCAGCTCGGTCCGGCCTTGTAACCGACCCCTCGGACGGTCACCACGATCTCGGGCCGCTCCGGGTCCTTCTCGACCTTCGAGCGCAGTCGCTGGACATGCACATTCACCAGCCGGGTGTCGGCTGCGTGGCGGTACCCCCACACCTGCTCCAGCAGTACCTCACGAGTGAAGACCTGCCACGGCTTACGGGCGAGCGCGACCAGCAGATCGAACTCCAGCGGGGTGAGGGCGATCGACTGCCCCTCCCTCTTCACCGAGTGACCGGCCACATCGATGACCAGATCCCCGATGGTCAGCTGCTCCGGCGCCGGTTCCTCGGACCTCCGCAGACGTGCCCTGATCCGGGCAACCAACTCCTTAGGTTTGAACGGCTTCACGATGTAGTCGTCGGCCCCGGACTCCAGACCCACCACCACATCTACCGTGTCGCTCTTGGCAGTGAGCATGACGATCGGCACACCCGACTCGGCCCTGATCAATCTGCAGACCTCGATGCCGTCCCTACCGGGCAGCATCAGATCCAGCAGGACCAGGTCCGGCTTGGCCTCTCGAAATGCGGCAAGTGCCTTGTCGCCGTCCGCTACGAACGACGGCTCGAACCCTTCACCACGCAGCACAATCCCGAGCATCTCGGCCAGTGCGGTGTCGTCGTCGACGACAAGGACGCGTCCCTTCATAATCGACATCATCCCATTAGCTAATCGTTACCTGCGATGATCTGGCACACAGCTCTGCCAGTCCGACCCCCGTGACCGGGGAAACCACGCCCTCCTCCGTGACAATCGCCGTGACCAGCTCCGGCGGTGTGATGTCGAACGCGGGGTTGTACGCCGGGGCTCCCGCGGGCGCCACGAGCAGCGCACCGGCGTCCCCGCCTGCGACCCCGGCCCGCAATGATGTGAGCTCCGTCACTTCACTCCCAGATCGCTGCTCGACGGTGATCGATGCCCCGTCCACGGTGTCCGGGTCAACGGTCGTGGTCGGCGCCACGACGATGAACGGTACGTGGTGGTACTTCGCGAGCACCGCCAGCGGGTAGCTCCCCACCTTGTTCGCCACCGATCCGTCCGCGGCTATGCGGTCCGCCCCGATGAGCACGGCGTCCACCTCCCCCGCGGCGAACAGCGACCCCGCGGCGTTGTCCGTGAGCAGGCTGTACGGCATGCCGTTGCGCGCGGCCTCGTACGCGGTCAGGCGCGCACCCTGCAGCAGCGGACGGGTCTCATCCACCCACAGCCGGCGCAGCCGCCCCTCCCGGTGCGCCCCGAGCGCCACCGCGAAAGCAGTGCCCCCACCACCCGAGACGAGCGCCCCCGTATTGCAGTGGGTCAGCAGCTGATACCCGGGGCCCGCCAGCAGTTCGTCCAGAAGCGCGAGCCCGTATCGCGCCATATGCCCACTGGCCTCGGCATCTTCCCGGTGCAGCGCCCTGGCCTCGGCCAGCGCCACCTCAGCGGCCTGTTCCGGACCGATCCCCTTCCCGACAGCCGCCCGGTACGCCCCAGCTGCCCGCCGCACCCCGTATCCGAGATTCACCGCGGTGGGCCTCGACCGCTCCAGCAGCCCTGCGGCCTCCGCCACGTCGTCGCCCCGCACCGCTGCGAGAGCCACCCCATAGGCTCCCGTGATGCCCAGCAACGGCGCTCCGCGCACCGCCAGCACCCGGATCGCCCGCACCAGTGCGGGCACATCGGTGCACACCAGCTCGACCTCCTCGGCAGGCAGTCGCGTCTGGTCGAGAAGCACCAGTGCGGGACCGTCCGGAAGGTCGTCCCAGCGAAGTACGGCGTGAGGCTCGATGCCCATCCGCGATTGCGCGTCCTGATCAGCCATCCGCCCAGTCTGCCCGGTGAGCCGCCCACAAATGAAGGTACGAACGAGATACGACGCCAGACCCGTACCGGAGCAACGCGTGGCACGATGGCTGCCAACCTGCCGTCCCGATGCGCGGACAGGACCGTGAAGGAGCGAGAATGAACGACACTCCGGGCTGGGCCTCGCCCGGATCTGCCCCCTCCGAGGGTCAGGGGGCAGGCGTCCCCCGGCCTTCCGAGCCCATCGACGGCAGCGGCCCGGCGGAGAACTGGTCTCCCACCCAGCCGCCCGCAGGGCAGTGGTCCCCACCAAGCGCTCCCGGCACAGGCCCCGGCGGGCCTCCCCCCGCCCCCGGCTGGGGCGGGGGGCCTCAGGGCCACGGCTGGGGCCCCGGACCTCAGGGCCACGGCTGGGGGCAGCCGCCTGTGGCGGCCAAGCCCGGCGTCATCCCGCTCCGGCCGCTCGGCGTCGGCGAGATCCTCGACGGCGCGGTCTCCACAATGCGCGCCCACTGGCGCACCGTCCTCGCCATCACGTTGGCGGTCTCCGTGCTCGCCCAGATCGCGATCACCCTTGTGCAGCGCTATCTGCTGCCGGACCCCGCAGCGATCGACCCGAACGCCACCAGCTCGGAGGCACTCCGGCAAAGCGCCGACTCGGCTCAGTCGGAACTCATCAACAGTGTGCCGTCCCTGCTCATCACCATGATCGCCACGCTGATCACGACATCCGTGCTGACCGTGGTGATCAGCCGCTCGGTGCTCGGCCGCCCGGTGACGCTCTCCGACGCATGGCGCGAGGCCCGTCCCCGCCTTCCTCAGCTGCTGGGGCTCACACTGCTGCTGGCCCTGATCAGCGCAGCGATCGTGACGGTCGGCCTGTTGCCGGGCATGCTGATCGGCTCCACCGCAGGCGCCGGGCTCGTCGTCATCGGGCTCCTGGCCGCCTCCGTCGTCGTCATCTGGCTGATGGTCCGCTTCTGCCTCGCCTCGCCGGCCCTGATGCTGGAGCGGCAATCGATCACGACTTCCATGCGCCGCTCCGACAAGCTGGTCAAGGGAGCGTGGTGGCGGACCTTCGGCGTCCTGGCTCTCACCTGCCTGCTGACGCTCGTCGTGTCCGTGATCATCGCCATCCCGTTCAGCATCATCGCGATGGTCGTGGACGGCGGCGGTATCGACCGCTTCCTCACCGGCGGCTACCCGGACTTCGGCTGGCCGTTCCTGATCGTCTCCGGCATCGGCCAAGTGATCACCGCGACGATCACCTACCCGCTCTCCGCCGGTGTGATGGCCCTGCTCTACATCGATCAGCGCATCCGTCGCGAGGCACTCGACCTCGATCTCGCCCGGGCAGCCGGTCTGCCCGGATACGACACCAGGAGCTGATGCCATGTCGGGGGCGGGGGGCGCGACAACGGCACAGCTACTGATCCGCACGAGTGGCGGCGTACCCGTGGACACTCCGCGTGTCCCCGCCCGCGAGGCGGCAAAGCACGAGCTGTCCAAACCGATGTACCACGAGAACGATCCCAACCTCCTCCAGCGCGGTCTCGACCGCCTCTGGGGCTGGATCGGCGATCTCCTGAGCACGGCCTCCAGTGCCGCGCCGGGCGGCCCACTCGGCCTTGTCGTACTCGTACTGGTCGTCATCGGCCTGGTCGCCGCGCTCTGGTGGCGGCTGGGCACCCCGCACCGCACTGTGCGTTCCGCTGACGCCCTCTTCGACGACAGCCCCCACAGCGCGGCCGAACACCGGACGGCCGCCGAGGCCCACGCCGCCGCACATCGTTGGAATGCGGCGGTCCAGGAACGCATGCGCGCCATCGTCCGTGCTCTGGAAGAACGAGCCCTGCTCGACCCCCGCCCCGGACGTACCGCCGACGAGGCCGCCGCCGAAGCGGGCCGTCCGCTGCCCGCACACGCCACGCGACTCCACGCGGCCGCCAGAGCATTCGACGACGTCACATACGGCGGCCGCACCGCGGACCAGCAGGCGTATCGGGACCTGCGAGCTCTCGACCTCGATCTCGAAACCGCGAGGCCTCTCCTGACATCTGCGGCCCAGGAAGCAGCCGAATGACCGAGGTCACCGCCGCCCCCACCACCTCGGCTTCCCTCAGCCCACGCCAGATCTGGTCCCGCACCCGCGGTCTGCTGCTCGCCCTGCTCGTACTCCTCGCAGCCGGAATCAGTCTGGCAAGCATGCGCTCCGCTGACCAGCACGGCCGCCTCGACCCCCGTTCCGCCGACCGCTACGGCAGCCGGGCCGTCGCCGAGCTCCTCAAGGATCACGGCGTCTCCGTTCACGTGGCCACCACGCTCGACGAGGCCACGGCCCAGGTCGGCCCCGAAACCACATTGCTCGTCGCCTCTCCCGATCTGCTGACACCTCGCCGGCAGAGCGAACTGCGCGCCACAACCGCCCGCTCGGCCGGCCGAACCGTTCTGCTCGCGGCGGGCCCGCCGTCCGTGGGCACCCTGGTCCCCGGCGTCCGCGCTGAGTCCGAGCGGCCAGTGGCAACCCGCCCTCCTCGGTGCTCGCTGCCTGCCGCACGCAACGCCGGCGATGTCGAAACGGGAGGCTTCCGCTATGCCTCGGACAGCCTCGACACCATCGGCTGCTTCCCGAGCGAAGGCCTTCCCACCCTGCTCCTGGTCGAACACGGCGCGGGCGACGCCGTTCTCCTCGGTTCCCCCGACCTTCTCTACAACGACCGACTCGGCAACCAGGGCAACGCCTCCCTGGCCCTTCAACTTCTTGGCTCCCGCCCACATTTGGTCTGGTACCTCCCCTCGCTCACTGATACCTCCGCTGCCGCCGAGAACGGCGGAAACAGTGCCGACGGCACCCAGAGCAGCCGCAGCTTCGCCGACCTGATCCCCCGAGGCTGGCTGTGGGGCACCCTGCAACTCGCGCTCGCCGCTGTGCTCGCTGCCGTCTGGCGGGCCCGTCGTCTGGGCCCCTTGGTGACCGAACGACTGCCCGTGGCCATACGGGCCTCCGAATCCACCGAGGGCCGAGCCCGCCTCTATCGACGGGCGAACGCCCGCGATCGGGCCGCAGATGCACTGCGTTCCGCCGCCCGCACCCGCATTGCCCCACTCATTGGCGTCTCCCCGCGCGATGTCCATTCCCCCGCAACGCTCGTCCCTGCCGTCTCCGCCCGTCTCCGCGGCACCGACAGCGACGTCCGAGCCCTGCTCTTCGGTCCTGCTCCGTCCGACGATGCCGCTCTTGTACATCTGGCAGACCAACTCGACACCCTCGAAAGGGAGGTACGCACGTCATGAGCGCCCCGCCTTCTGTGCCCGCCGGCACCACCGAGACTCTCGGGAACGGCGACACAGCCCGCGCATCCTTGGAAGCGCTGCGCTCCGAGATCGCCAAGGCCGTGGTCGGCCAGGACCCCGCAGTCACCGGACTCGTCGTCGCTCTGCTCTGCCGAGGCCACGTCCTTCTCGAAGGTGTCCCCGGCGTGGCCAAGACCCTCCTGGTACGGGCTCTCGCAGCCTCACTCGAACTCGACACCAAGCGTGTCCAGTTCACCCCCGATCTGATGCCGAGCGACGTCACCGGCTCACTCGTCTACGACGCCCGCACAGCAGAGTTCTCCTTCCAGCCCGGCCCCGTCTTCACCAACCTGCTTCTTGCCGACGAGATCAACCGCACGCCTCCCAAAACGCAGTCCTCCCTCCTGGAAGCAATGGAAGAGCGCCAGGTCACGGTCGACGGAACCCCCCGCGCCCTGCCCGACCCGTTCCTCGTCGCCGCCACGCAGAATCCCGTCGAATACGAGGGCACCTACCCGCTTCCAGAGGCCCAACTGGACCGGTTCCTCCTCAAACTGACGGTGCCCCTGCCGTCCCGCGACGAGGAGATCAACGTCCTCACCCGTCATTCCATGGGGTTCAACCCGCGCGACCTCAAATCAGCGGGCATACGTCCCGTCGCCGGCGCGGCAGATCTGGAAGCCGCCCGCCACGCAGTCGCGCGGACCAAGGTCTCCCCCGAGATCGCCGGCTACGTCGTCGATATCTGTCGTGCCACGCGTGAATCCCCCTCGCTCTCCCTCGGAGTCTCTCCCCGAGGCGCCACCGCTCTGCTGTCGACCGCCCGGGCCTGGGCCTGGCTCACCGGCCGCGACTACGTCATTCCGGATGACGTGAAGGCTCTGGCGCTCCCCACACTCCGCCACCGCATCCAGCTGCGGCCCGAGGCGGAGATGGAGGGTGTCACCCCCGACTCCGTCATCACCGCAGTCCTCGCCCACGTACCCGTACCCCGATGAGGCGGTGAACGTGGCCCTCACCGGACGTACCGCCTTGCTGGCCGCCCTGGGGTCACTCCCTGTAGGCATCCTGGCCCCCAGCTGGACAGGCATGCTCGCGGTCAACGCACCACTCTCTCTGGCAATTCTGTGCGACTACGCCCTGGCTGCACCAGTGCGAACGCTTCAGTTCACTCGATCTGGCGATACAACTGTTCGACTGGGTGAGACCGCGGATGTACAACTCACCGTAACCAATCCTTCCCGTCGCCGTCTGCGCGCACACCTCCGCGATGCCTGGCCCCCCAGTAGCTGGCCCACGGGAGCCGAGCAGGCATCGTCCCGTCAGGCGCTGACAGTCCCGGCGGGGGAACGCCGACGGCTGAGCACCATCCTGCGACCGACACGGCGGGGTGACCGCCGGGCCGAACGTGTCACCGTCCGCTCATTCGGACCTCTGGGGCTTGCGGCCCGCCAGGGAAATCACGAGGTGCCCTGGACCGTACGTGTCCTGCCGCCCTTCACCAGCCGTAAGCATTTGCCGTCTCGCCTCGCCCGGCTCCGAGAGCTCGATGGCCGCACCAGTGTCCTGACACGTGGAGACGGAACGGAGTTCGACAGTCTCCGCGCCTACGTGCCGGGGGACGACACGCGCTCCATCGACTGGCGGGCCACAGCACGTCAATCCGCCGTCGCGGTCCGGACGTGGCGGCCCGAGCGGGACCGCCACATTCTCGTTGTCCTGGACACCGGCCGTACGTCGGCAGGTCGTGTAGGCGACGTGCCCCGCCTCGACGCCTCTCTGGATGCGGCACTGCTTCTCACCGCACTTGCCACACGAGCCGGCGACCGCGTCGATCTGCTCGCCTACGACCGCCGCATCCGCGCCCACGTCCAAGGCCGGTCAGCCGGGGAGGTCCTGTCGGCCATGGTGAATGCCTTGGCGCCGATCGAACCGGCACTCGTGGAAACGGATGCCCGGGGACTGAGCACCGCCGTGCTTGCCGGCGCCCCTCGTCGCTCCCTGATCGTGCTCCTCACAGGCCTGGACGCGGCCCCTGTGGAGGAGGGCTTGCTGCCAGTCCTCCCTCGACTGACTCAGCGCCACACAGTGCTGGTGGCTTCGGTGGCTGACCCATACATCGAAAAGATGGCAGAGGCCAGGAAGACCGTGGACGCCATTTACCAGGCCGCAGCCGGCGAACAAGCCCGAGCGAGAAGGCTTCGCACGGCGGAGCATCTCCGACGTCACGGCGCGGTGATTGTCGATGCCACCCCGGACAACCTCGCCCCGGCTCTCGCCGACGCCTACCTGGCCCTCAAAGGGGCAGGTCGCCTCTGACCCGGACCCCTACATCAACGGAATCCACTCATCGAGGAGGCCCCTGCCCAATAGCCCCTTAATCGAGTAGGAGGGACGGGTCGCCCGTCCCTCCTCTCACACCACCGGACATGCGGGTCACGCATCCGGCGGTTCATCCAGCTGATCTCAACCGT
>NZ_JBVJMV010000026.1:0-111877 GCF_055584025.1 Streptomyces sp. NPDC104309
CTTCGCCGAAGCCATCCGCCCACGACCAGCACGAGCATCCCGAACCCCGCGCACACCAGACCCGTGACCTGCAACTTCACGATGCACAGTGCTCAGTGGGAGTCCGGCCCCGACCGGATCCTCGCAGCGGCCTCCCGCATGCCGGGCCTGCCCGCTGTGTCGGTGCCCTCCCTGGCCGAGATCGCCAGTGCCTGGCGCGACGGCGACACCGAGCTCGTCCTCAAGCCCGTCACCACGGCCGTCGATCAGCTTCTCACCTGGTACGCCGCCCAGCTCGCCGCCTGAACGGCCTCCCTCTCCTCTCTCCTTCTTCATCCGACAGGAGCTTCGCCATGCCCGAAACCATCGCCGTGCCGTCCTTCTCCGCCCGGATCGTGGAACATCTCAGCGTCGGAGCCACGAGCCGCCGCGAGCGCGTCGTCCACTCCCTCGACGGCCTGGAGTACCCGGTCCACCCCGACACCCTGGCCCACACCGGGGCCGACCTGTGGGGTCTGCTCCAGGAGCAGGTGCCGGAGGGACTTGACTCCGTGGACTTCCTCCTCGGCCTGGACGCTGGCGGCATCCTGCCGACCGTCTCTCTCGCCGGCGCCGCCCACCTCCCGTACAAGATCGCCTGGAAGCTCCACCTTCCCCTCGACGGCGCGGTCCGCTTCAGCGAGCCCCACGCGATGCGCACCGACGTCTTCGCGTACGGCATCGCCCCTGGCCAGCGGATCGTCATCGTCGACGACGAGATCACCACCGGCCGGACCCTGGCCGACCTCACCTGCCGCCTCCGCGAGGCCGGCGCCGTCCCGCTGGCGGCGGCCTGCCTGGTGGAGGACACCATCCGCGGAGCCCGCGACCTGCTCACCGACCTCGGTCTGCCGCTGGTCTCGCTCACCACGATCGAGGGCCCGGCATGACCACGGTCGCCCCGGCGGGGATCCGGTTCCACCCCGGTTCCCTGGTCGTCCCTGCCGAGGCCGTCCACACTCCGCCTCGGTTCCTTCCCACACCGGAAGCAGTTCCTCGGGGATGAGCGCGTAGCGGGCGAAATCGGTGCCGTCGAGCCAGGTAGCCATGCGAGGGATCATCACACCCGCGTCCGAAAGGCATGGAGAACGGCTGTGCCGCCGGACCAGAGGGGCTCGGCCGCGGCCGAGCCCCTCTGGTGTGTCAGTTTGTCCGTTGACACCGAACCCAGTCGTTTGGCCATCGAACCGATCCGTGCCGCATCTGACGTGCCCAGAACCACGAAAGGAAAGACGGCCGACGGCAAGCCGTTGGCCATCTGGTCCACCCCACAGTGCAGATCGTCAGCCGCCGAGAGTCCCCATGCACGTCATGCAACGGCTGGTCGCCCGCAGCTGCGTGTTCCCCTCAGTGGCGACGGCAGGGCTGCCTTCGCTGATGCGGTCCCAATCTCCGGGGGACGAATCGAGAATCCAACCCCACCTCGGGGGCCGCACCTCGTCCTCTGCCATGTGGTCGCAGGCGCCTGGAACGTGCGCCTTACCATTCTGTTTGATCAAGATGGCGTTGCCGGGGAACCGCCGCCACTCCTGTCGAACACGCCTTTCCTCCGGATGCGCCTTGGGCACGCTGCCATCAGGGGGACAGGCGCACCCCATGCCGATGATGTTGTCGCATCGCTCGCAGCGCACCTCGTTCATATGAACAAGTGTCCCACCTGAGAGTGGGCAGCTCACGCGCAACGGGATGGTCTCAATGTCCATTGCAGGGACGCCGAGGAGCCACCGCTATGCCAACGGGGTTGGATGGCAGAGCGGCTGGCTTCGGTGACAACGGACACAGTTCGCAGGAGGCAGACGATCGGCCGCCTGGTCCTGGATCGTCGTGATGACCTTCTTGCCGCGGACCGCCCCGGTGATACCCAAGTCCCGCATCAGGCGCTCGACGGTGCAGCGGGCCACCTGATGACCCTGCCGCTGCAGGTGACGCCAGATCTTGCGGGCCCCGTAGACGCGGTAATTGGCGTCGAACACCGCCTGGATCAGCACCTTCAACTCCGCGTCCCGGCTCGCTCGTTGCGAGGGCGGGCGGCTCTTGGCCGCGTAGTAGGTGGAGGGGGCGATGCTGAGGCCGTGCTCGGTGAGCACGGTGCAGATCGGCTCGACGCCGCCGAAGCGGTCCCGGTACTCGTCGATGAACGTCACGAGCGTGTGTGTGGCCGGTCGAGCTCGGCCGCAAAGAAAGCCGACGCGGCCTTCAAGATCTCGTTCGCCCGCTTGAGCTCGGCGTTCTCCTTGCGTAGGCGCTTCAGTTCTGCCGACTCCTCCGTCGTGGTGCCCGGCCGGGCACCACTGTCGATCTGGTTCTGGCGGACCCACTTGCGCAGCGTTTCGGTCGTCCCGATTCCCAGTTTCGCCGCGACTGCCTTCATCGCGGACCACTCGGTGTCGTACTCGGGCCGCACCTCGGCGACCATGCGGACCGCGCGCTTGCGCAGCTCAAAGGGGTAAGGGGAAGGACGTGCCATGACTCGATCCTCTCAAATGATCGAGTCCCTACCGAACCCGGAACGGTTCACAACGCTGGGCGTCGGACGGCCGGGATCGACGGGGAAACTGCCCTGTCCCCTGAGGCCAGGGCGGCGGTGGCGATGCGGGTGCACCGCACGCGCTCGTCCTGGGACCCCATGCCGGTCCGCCGTGTGTACATTCCGAAGGCCAATGGCAAGCAGAGACCGCTCGGCATTCCCGTGATCTTGGACCGGTGTCATCAGGCACGGGTCCGCAGCGCACTGGAACCCGAGTGGGAAGCCCGGTTTGAGCCCCGTTCCTACGGGTTCCGCCCCGGGCGAAGCTGCGCTGACGCGATCGGTTCCCTGTTCTCCACGCTCAGCGGGCCACGCGCTCGCCGGTTGTGGATTCTGGACGCTGATCTGTCAGCTGCGTTCGACAAGATCGGCCACGCTCGGCTGCTCGACTCGCTCGGTTCGTTCCCGGCCAGGCAACTGATCGAGCGGTGGTTGAAGGCCGGAGTGGTCGACAAAGGGCAGTTCATTCCGACCGAGGAGGGCTCTCCTCAAGGCGGTGTGATCAGTCCGTTGTTGATGAACGTGGCCCTCCATGGGTTGGAGGAGGCCGCAGGGGTCCGCTATCTCACCACCGGCACACACGCCGGGGATGTGGTGGCGGGCTCTCCGATCTTGGTGAGATAAGCCGACGATAGTGCGCCACGAACACAACGGGAGGTTTCGGTGTAGACGAAAGCTTCCGACGTGATGCTGCACTGGTGATGGAGGCAGGCCCTCCGGGACCGCCCACGCAGGGGGAGGTCTCAAACCGCCGCAGGTTGCTCCGGTGAATGAGTCGGGGTGATGAGCACTGCGGAAAAGGCGCACAAGATGCGTCAGGTGTGAACCGAGAAGGCGAACGCGAGTGAACCACTGATGAAGTGTCGAAAGCGTATGGATGGTTACCGAAACCGGGGTCCAGTTGTTGCCCCGGGATGAATCTGGCGGGTTCCTGTATTCCTGGCCAGGTGGTGCCCGGCATAAAGGTGGCGCGAGCTCGGTTCTGGCGCTGGTGCGGAACGTGGGAACCCCTCGCCACGATGCTGCCACCGGTCAAGTTGAGGCCGGTCAGCGACAAGGGAGACCCCCAAGCAGCTGAAACTGTGAGGGGCAGAGTACCGATGCGTGGCAGGGGGACGGATCGCCTCGTAGTAGTGATGAAGCCCCTGTAACGGGGGTGGAGCGAAGGGGGCGAGTTGTCCCGATCTTGTTTGGTGGCCAACCGGAGTTCCCGGGAGGAGCCAGGTGAACGGATCAAGGCCGCAGGCCGAGGTCAAGTCGTTTTACATCTCCAAAGTGATGGTGTGGGAGAAATTTCAGCGAGTCAGGGCCAATAAGGGTGCACCTGGGGTGGGCGGCGTGACGATCGAGCAGTACGAGCAGAATCTCTCGAAGAATCTGTTCAAGCTGTGGAATCGGATGTCGTCCGGCTCGTATTTTCCTCCGGCGGTGAGGCCGTGGAGATCCCCAAAGCAGGCGGGAAGGGTATCCGCGTGCTCGGGGTGCCCACCGTGGACGACCGGATCGCCCAGACGGTGGCCGCGATGTATCTGGAGCGTCGGGTGGAGCCTGTGTTTCACCCGGACTCCTACGGCTATCGGCCCAGGCGGTCGGCGTTGGTTGCGGTGGAGCAGTGCCGGCAGCGCTGTTGGCGGAGTGACTGGGTGGTTGATCTCGACATCCGGGCGTTCTTCGACAGCGTGGAACACGAGCTGATGCTCAAGGCGGTCGAGCGGCATATCGACGAGGACGGGAAATGGGTCCTGCTCTACGTCAAGCGGTGGCTGGTCGCGCCGCTGGCGAAGGCAAACGGATCGGTGCAGCAACGGGATCGCGGAACTCCACAGGGGTCGGCGATTTCGCCCGTGCTGGCGAACCTGTATCTCCACTACGCGTTCGATGTGTGGCTGGCTCGGGAGTTCCCGCAGGTCACATTCGAACGGTACTGCGATGATGCGGTGATTCACTGCGGCAGTGAGAGGCAGGCCCGCCGTGTGCGGGATGCTCTCGCATTGCGATTGGCGCAGGTCGGTCTGGAGTTACATCCGGACAAGACGCGCATCGTCTATTGCAAGGACGCTGATCGGCGGGGCTCGTACGAGCACACGGAGTTCACGTTCCTTGGATACACGTTCCGGCCCAGGCTGGCCAAGAACCGGTACGGGAAGCACTTCGTGAATTTCCTGCCCGCGGTCAGCAAGGAGGCGATCAAGGCGATGGGCAAGGTAATGCGTTCCTGGCGTATCGCCCAACGCAGTGACAAGTCGCTGATGGACCTTGCACGCATGTTCAATAGCGTCGTGCAGGGATGGATCAACTATTACGGACGCTTCTACAAGTCCATGTTGTATCCCCTCCTTCGGCGCATCAACAGAATGTTGGTGGGCTGGGCTTGCCAGAAGTACAAACGACTGCGCCGCCGGGAGAAGCGAGCGGGAGAACTATTGGCGGGCGCGGCCCGCCGGTATCCCAACATGTTCGCCCACTGGCGGTTCGGCCTCAAGCCTGACGGCTGGGCAATGGGAGCCGTGTGAGCCGAGAGGCTCCCGCACGGTTCTGCGAGCGGCGGCGGGTGCGATTCCCGCCGCCGACTCTCCTGGTCGCCTGCTGTCATTCCAGACAGCAGGCCGAGCAGGTCAAGGCACAGCTTGCGGAGTGGCTGGCGCCCCGGGGGCTGGTCTTCAACGAGGACAAGACGCGCATCGTCCACCTCGAAGAGGGCTTCAACTTCCTCGGGTTCAACGTCCGCCGCCATCGACGCGGCAAGCTGCTGATCAAGCCGAGTGCGGAGGCGGTCAGGCGTATCCGGAAGAGGCTCGCGGACGAGGTGCGCGCTCTGCGCGGCTTGAACGCGACGGCGGTCATCGCCAAGCTCAACCCGATCGTGCGGGGCTGGGCTGCCTACTACCGGGGGGTGGTGTCCAGCAGGATCTTCACGGCGCTGGATCACTACGTGTGGTGGCTCACCTACCGGTGGGCCAGACGCATGCACCCCAACAAGTCGAAGAAGTGGATCGTTCGACGCTACTTCGGCAGGTTCAACAAGTTCAGGAACGACCGGTGGGTGTTCGGAGATCGTGCCAACGTGCTCAACGACCGCGGTGAGATCCCGATTCTCCTCAAGTTAGCCTGGACGAACATCGTTCGGCACCAGCTAATCGCAGGCGGGGCGTCACCCGATGACCCCGACCTGACGGACTACTGGGTCAAGCGGCGACGGAAGGTCAAACCCCCGCTGGACAGCTACAACTTGCGCCTGCTTGCCAAGCAGGACGGGCGCTGTCCGCTCTGCGGGGAACACCTTCTCACCGCCGATCAGCCCCCGCAATCGCCCCAGGAATGGGAACGATGGTGGCTGAACGTCGTCAAGAGAGCGATAGCCGCCGACTATCTCACTCACCACGGACGGCCCGACGCGCCGAGCACGGACCGAACACGCCTCGTGCACGCCTCCTGTCACCGCAGGCTTCGGCCTCGCAGCCGCAGGAGACCAGCAGTTGCTGCACTCTCGTGAAGCCCCTGGGGCTTGCTTGAGCCGAGGTGCGGGGAAACCCGCTCGCCCGGTTCTGAGGGGGCGGGGACGCAGCAATGCGTCCCCGCTACCCGACACGAGGGAAAGATCCTCGCCCATGTCGGCATCCCGCAGGACTACTCGTTCCACATGACGCTGTCCTACTCGCGTTGTCCGTTCTGCTGTTTCACCACCCGACCGCACGAAAACGGTGGTCCGCCGGCACGTCGCACCGGGTGAGGCGGTGCCTCTGCATCCCGAGGTGGTCGCGTTCGCCGGGCGTTACGACTTCGATCCCAACGTGCTGGGCACCTACCGGCCCACGGGGAAAGGACGGGTCGATCGGCAGGTGCTGATCGTCCGCGATCATGTTCTGGCCGGACGCGCCTTCTCCTCCATCGATGAGATAAATGCCGCGTTCACCGCCTGGGTGCCTCTGCGGCGGGCGAAGGTCCACGGCACCCACGGCGAGGTCATCGGTCTGCGGGCGGTCCGCGACCACGTGGCCCTGCGGCCGCTGCCGCAGACGCCCTATGTGGTCAGCCAGCGGCATCTTCGCTACGTGGGCAAGGACTGCCTGGTTGCGTTCGACGCGAATCTCTACTCGGTGCCGGCCCGCAGGGCTCGTCCTCGTCAGCCGAGCGAGGTCAGGGCCACGAAGTCCCGGATCATGCTGCATTCCACCGTCCCCAGGCACAGCGGCGTGACCCTGCTGGCAACCCATTCACGGGCGATCGGCCGGGGCGCCCGGCCCCGCAGCCCGCAGTCGCCGCCGCGCCGCGCCGGGACGGGCGCAGAGCCTGTGCCGCATCCGCGCACGTTCGAGCGGATGTCGGGTGACGTGCAGTGGACGGACGTCGTGCCCGAGGAGCGCGACGTGGCCTGGACGGCGAACTGATCGAGGCGGTCCTGGCGTGGGCGAGGGACCTTGGTCTTGAGCGGGTGACCGGTCACTCCAGCGGCCGGGCAGTTTCGGCACCACCGTCATGGGTTCGAAGCCTCTCCACGCCTGCTCCATGTCGTGGTTGCGCAGGGTCGCGCGGGGGTGAGTCTGGATCAGGACGACACAGGTTCTGGTCTTGGCTGCGTTCACGCCGAGGGACGTCGCCCCGGACGGCACGGTGGGCAGCAGTACCCTCGCCTTGTTCGCCTACCCGGGCAGCCCGGAACGGCTCACACACGCACGACCTGCTGCTATTGGACGTCAAAGACGTGTAACAACTATGCCTTGATCATGGTCTTGGAGTTCTCATGGGAATGGTGCGTCTCTTGGGCGACGTTTTGAGGGGCTCGTCCTCGGGTCGAAGGGGTCACGGTGCCGCCGCGAGTGCCCGCCCGACGGGATCGGCCGTGAACTCCCGGTGAGTTCTCCCGCCCGAAAGAATCGTGCTTTTTCGCAGGTCAGGGTCGGTGTCTCCTGCGGGGATGCTGAGTGTCGCGCCTCAAAGCCGCCCAGGAGATGGCCGGCCTTCCGCCGGGGAGGTAGTGGGGGCGAGGTCTGCCCGCGCTCGGGCTCACCGTGGGCGCGGAGGTGTCCGAGCGGCCGATGGAGCTCGTCTTCGGGCAGGCCCGGCACCCGGACGCCGACCGCATCGAGCGGCACCTCCTGGACGACGGCGCTGACCCGACCACGCGCCCACGAAGTAGCGGCCCACGAGCTGTTCGCCACGGTGATCCTGGCGCGGTTCACGGCCGACACCTGGCAGATCCTCGCCCAGGCGGGCGCTGTGCCAGTCCGCCCGGATCATCAGCGGTCCGTAGTTGCCGAAGTCGGCCGGCCACCTGTCCTGCGAGGTGGTGAGCACCTCGGCGATGTCCCGCGTCACGGCGTGCAGGTCGAGCGCCTCGAACGCGGCTGCGTAGTCGAAGTCCTCGCCGAGCGGGTTCGCCACGGCGGGGTTCTTGGCGTGGATCCTCAGGTTGAGGCGGTCCGGCCACCACTGGCGGTTCCCGCCGCGCTGCGTGGGTGCGGCGCGCGGCCGTGAGTGACGGGGCAGCAGCTCGCCCGCGCCCCGGGCACCTCGGGGACGGCCGTCGGTGCTACCGCTGTTCGTGTCCACCTCAGTAGTGCGCGGCCGGCTCGCTGGCTGGCCCTGGTGAGCAGTTGGTGTGTTCGCCGCTGCTCCGAGCGCGACGATGGAGGATGTGAAGAGGAGGGGAGCCGCAGCAACCGCCAGCCGAGGCCCCCGTGCCAGCTTGCCGAGCTGCCCATGGATGAGGCGCCCCGAAGTTCTCGGACAGCGGTCCCCATAGGATCGAAGTCCAGAACGGCGGAGAGAGCACGTGGCACAGAAGCGTAGGAAGTTCAGTCCTGAGTTTCGGGACGAGGCGGTCAAGATGGTGGTCGTGGAGTCCCGCCCGATCGCCGAGGTCGCCCGAGAGATACAAGTGAACGAGGGAACGCTGGGCACCTGGGTCAGCCGGTACCGGCAAGAGCACGCTGGGGAGGAGCCTCCCCTGAACATCAGCGAACGCGCCCGCCTGCGCGAACTGGAACGCGAGAACCGGGAACTTCGTATGAAGACCGAGTTCCTGGGAAAAGCGGCGGCCTTCTTCGCCCAGGAATACCGGTGACGGAGAAGTATGAGTTCATCGATGGCGAGGCCGACAACTTTCCCGTGCAGCGGATGTGCACCTGGGCGGGAGTATCTACGTCGGGCTTCTACCACTGGAGATCGAGGCCAGTGTCGGCCACTGCGAAGCGCCGTGCGGAACTGAGGGCCGTGATCCTCCAGGTCTTCTCTGACTCGCGGGAGACCTACGGTTACCGGCGTGTCCACGCCGTGCTCCAGCGGATGAACGTGCAGGCCGGAGCAGAACTGGTCCGCGCGCTGATGCGCGAGCTCGGCCTGGTGCCATGCCAGCCGCGGCCCTGGCGGGCGACTACGATCGCCGATGATGCGGCGCTGGCCACGCCCGACCTGCTGGCCCGTGACTTCACCGCTGACGCTCCCGGGCGCAAACTGGTCAACGATATCACCTACGTTCACACCTGGGCCGGGTTCCTCTATCTCGCGACCGTCATCGACTGCCACACCAAAGCTGTGGTCGGCTGGGCGATGGCCGACCATATGAAGACCTCTCTCATATCGGATGCACTCGATATGGCGGCCCGGAACATCGACCTCGCCGAAGGCTGCATATTTCATTCCGATCGCGGCAGTCAATACACGTCTCGGGAACTTCGTTGCAAGCTCCGATCGTTGGGCCTGCGAGCGTCGGTCGGCCGCACCGGTGTCTGTTGGGACAACGCGATGGCTGAATCATTTTTCGGCGCCCTCAAAAACGAGCTCGTGCACCGAACTATGTTCCCAACACGCGCGCATGCCCGCCGGGCGATCGTCCGCTACATCGAGATGTTCTACAATCGAAAACGCCTCCACTCCGGACTCGGCTACAGGACTCCCGCTGAAGTTCACGCTGAGTACGAGGAGTTGCAGGCAGCGGCATAACGAGAACCCTCAACACCGCTGTCCGAGAAGCGCAGGGCCCCTCAAACGGGCCCGCCTTGACGTCCTCGGCCTGGCCCTTCTCTCTCCCGGTCTCGCGGCCATCATCTACGGGCTGTCGCAGACCGGCACCGCCGACGGGTTCGCGGCGACCCCGGTCGTCATCGCCCTCACCTTGGGCGTGCTCCTGCTGCTCGCCTTCGGATGGCACGCGCTGCGCACCAAGATCACGCCGATCATCGATCTGCGGCTGTTCGGGAACCGGTCGTTCTCCATCGCCACCATGTTGATGTTCCTGGGCGGGATGTCGGTCTTCGGAGCGATGCTGCTGCTGCCGCTGTACTACCAACAGGTCCGGGGCGAGACCGCGTTCTCGGCCGGCATGCTGCTCGCCCCCCAGTCGGTCGGCACGATCATCGCCTTGTTGTACGTCGGCAAGCTCACCGACAAGATCGGGGCCCGGCCCATCGTGCTCACCGGTGTCGGGATCGGTGTGGTCGGCACCCTCGCGTACACCCAGGTCCAGGTCGACACCAGCGTCTGGCTGCTCAGCGGGTCGTTGCTGATCTGGGGCATCGGTATCGCGGCCTCGATGGTGCCGATCATGAGCGCCGCCTACCAGGGGCTGGCGCCCGACTCGATCCCCCGGGCGACCAGCGCGATCTCGGTCATCCAGCGGCTCGGCGGCTCGTTCGGCACCGCCATTCTCGCGGTGATCCTGCAGCGCGAGACCATCACCCACACCGCGGACGGGGGGCGAACCGCGGAGAATTTGACCTCGGCGTTCGGCGCCACGTTCTGGTGGATTCTCGGGTTCACGGCGCTGACCCTTGTGCCGGCGCTGTTGTTGCCACGAGCCCGGAAGACGGTTCCTGTCACGGTGAGTTGATGCCGCATCAGGATGGTTCGGAACGCTGGCCGCGGGCCGTCTGCGGCCTGTCGCGCAATTCCCCGCGCCTCCTACGTGAGCAGGCCGTACCCACAGCTCGCCTGTGATGTCTGCGAGGCCCTCGACCACGAACTGCTGCCGAAGAACATCGAGGGCACCCGCGCCAAGCTGAAACGCCTGGTCAGGCTCGATGTCCTCACCGACACCATCGGCCTCATCCTCGCCGTGACGTGACCGCCGCCGGCCTCTCGGAGAACGCCCTGGGAATACGCCTCCTCGAACAGGCCAAAGAGAAGTGCCCGACCCTGTGCAAGAGTTGGGCCGACACCGGCTTCAAGAACGCCGTCGTCGAGCACGGCGCCCGCCTCGGAATCGACGTTGAAGTCGTCAACAGAAACCCGGACACCCGTGGGTTTCACGTCGTGAAAAGGCGCTGGGTGGTCGAGCGTAGTATTGGTTGGATCATGATGCACAGAGCCCTTCCCGTGACTACGAGACCCTCACGGCCAGCTCCGAAGCCGTGATCCACCTCGCTTCGATCGACAACCTCACCAAGCGCATAACGGACGAAACTGCGCCAACCTGGCGAGGAACCTGTTAGAACATAAGTGGCAACTCGGTCACATCGATCGCTCTCTGGGAACACCAGGCTTGGTGACGTTCACTGCGTGCTTCACCAGGGCGATTTGTGCGGCGAGGGCTTCACCACATGCCTCGGCAAGGCCGACCTGCTCGTGTACGAGGCCGTCGGCCAAGAATGCGTCGGACAGGCTGAAGGTCGCCAAGTTGGTGAAGATGCTGACGGTGTGGCCGGCCTTGCGAACTCGACGCGCGAGGCCGATGACCTCGGCGTGTCCGTGGCCGTCGGCGTAGTCGGTGACCGAGATGCGACCCGCGGCGGCCGTGCGGATGGCGGGGTGGGAGAAGTCGCGTTGCAGGGCGGCTTCGGCGGCGGCCGGCAGCGTTCCGCTCGGGTCGCGGTAGCTGAGCGGTGGCAAACGGATCTTGTCGGCGCCGGGCAGCCGCATTGCTGTGGCGATCCGGGCGTCGGTGTCGATGTGCTTGAAGCCCGCGTAGATGCACTGGTTGGCGTCGCCCAGCAGGACGCGCTGCAGTGCGACAGGACAGCAGGTCGCGCCTGTACCTCGTTCGCGTTGAAACTCGAAGCCTGGAGGCCACGGCTGCGGCGGGAACAATCGGTCCGGTCGGCACGGTTGCATCGACCGAGGGACCGGCGCCGCACGGGCGGGGACACGGAGACCACAAGGTCGTCCGCCCCACCAGGATCCGGGCCCCCGGGATTGCGGTACGCCCGCCGCGCGCTCGGACCAAGACGTATTTCTGTGGAGGAAAGTTTCATGACTGACCGGCCCTTGACGCTCATGGCAGTGCACGCCCACCCCGACGACGAGGCCACCGGAACCGGAGGGGTCCTCGCGCGGTACGCGGCGGAAGGCATCCGCACCATTCTCGTGACGTGTACCGACGGCGGTTGCGGTGACGGACCGGGGGGTGTCAAGCCGGGCGCTCCCGGGCACGATCCGGCGGCCGTCGCCTTGATGCGCCGTCAAGAACTTGAGGCGAGCTGTGACGTCCTGAAGGTCAGCGATCTGGAGATGCTGGATTATGCCGACTCCGGGATGATGGGCTGGCCGAGCAACGACGCCCCCAAATCCTTCTGGCAGACCCCCGTGGAGGAAGGCGCCAACCGACTTGCGGACCTCATGCGGCACTACCGGCCCGATGTGGTCGTCACCTACGACGAGAACGGCTTCTACGGCCACCCCGACCACATCCAGGCCCACCGCATCACGATGGCGGCGCTGGAGATGACCGCGCTGACACCGAAGGTGTACTGGACGACGATGCCCCGCTCGATGATGCAGCGGTTCGGGGAGACGGTGCGCGAGTTTCATGAGGACATGCCGGAGCCGGATCCTGCCGAGGCCGCCACGATGGCCGAGATCGGCCTCCCCGACGATGAGATCACCACGTGGGTGGACACCATCGCATTCAGCGGTCAGAAGTTCGATGCGTTGGCTGCGCACGCCAGTCAGGGCGAGAACATCTTCTTCCTCAAGATGGGCAAGGAGAGGTTCGGCGAGTTGATGGGCATCGAGACCTTCGTACGTGTCAAGGACGCCACCGGCGCTGCCGTACCCGAGAACGATCTCTTCGCCGGACTGCGCTGATCCGCCCGTCCGACCGGGGCCCGTCCGCCCGGGCCCCGGCGAAAGCTCATCGGCTGCACGGCGCGATCGAGCGGGTCACACACCCGGGGGCTTGTCCACGCGAGTTCCGCTCCGGCAGCCCGCGTCCAGGCACTCACCGGCGCCGTCGACGCGTGCCCGCACTACTGGCCCGACACCGCGCTCGTCCCCAAACCACCTAGCAACCGTACAGGTGGGAGACCTGCGGGCTGCTGACTCGGAAGGTGCGCGACAGCCCAGATCACAAGCCCGGCGGTCTGCTCCGATCAAGACAGACCGCCGAGGAAGCGACACGAAGCTGAGACTCAGATGTCCGACACGCCGTGAGACAGCGGAAGAAGCAGCAGGTCACGAGGGCGGTCTCCGACACCAGCCGCGAGATCCTACAGTTCCGATCGTCATGCCGGGGCGGAGCCGGCACATTTTCGCGGGCCCGGCTGAAGCTGCCGGAGCCGTCGCAGGCAGCCGGGACCGGAGCTGACGCGGCCCGAGTGGTTCGGTGACAGAGCGGCCTGGTGGGGTCCGGCGCGGTCCGAGGACTTCGCCGCAGCAGTACTCGCCGACCGTCCCGACGTTCCAGCAAGATCCACTGGCAAAATTTCTCCGCATCCCGGAACAGCGGCACCCATGAATCAAGGCCACTTGGGGTTCCAGTAGTACTCGCCGAGAAAACAACGGAGTAGCCCCTGACCTGGACCGTTGCCGTTGAGTCGTCGGCTCGTTGGGCTAAACGAGTGGCGCCGGCGACGGGAGGGGTGGGCGTATGGCAACGCGAGTGTTTTCCGATGATGAGTTGGAGGCTCTGCGGTCGTTCCCGGCGATCGGCAAGGACGAGCTGATCCGCTATTTCACACTCACCCCGGCCGATGTGGCGTTCCTTCGGAAGTTCCTGCGTCCTCAGACGGTTCTGGGTGCTGCGGTGCAGTTGTGCGCGCTGCCGTGGCTGGGGTTCGTACCGGACGTGGTGCAGGCGGCCCCGCCGGCTGCTGTGGGACGGCTGGCCCGGCAGCTCGGGTTACCCGTGGAGGTGCTTCGCGGCTATGGGGCGTCCCGGGAGCAGACGCGTACGGATCATCTGCGGCAGGTCGCGCAGTACCTGGGATGGCGTGCGGCGAAGTCGCTGGAGTTGAAGGAGTTGGACGAGTTCCTGTTGGCTCGCGCGATGGAGCACGATTCGCCGAGTCTGTTGTTCCGGCTGGGCTGTGAGTACCTGCGCTCGGCGAAGGTGATCCGGCCCGGTGTGGTCACGCTGTTGGAGAAGGTCGGCGCTGCCCGTGCGGCGGCTGAGCGGGAGACCCACGCCCGCGTGGCCCACCTGTTGGACGCCGGGCGGGCGCAGGGGTTGGACGGGCTGCTGGTCTTCGATCCGAAACTGCGGTCCTCACGGCTCAACTGGTTGGTCACCGGTCCGGTTCAGTCGTCACCGACGAGCGTGGGAGGCGAGGTCGAGAAGCTGAAGTTCCTGCGGGGGCTTGGCGCCGACACTCTGGATATGTCGTCCCTGCCTGCCGAGCGGCACCGTTTCCTCGCCCAGATCGGGCGCCGTCTGACCTCGCAGGCTCTGGTGCGGCGCGAGCCGAACCGGCGCCACCCGATCCTGCTGACCCTGCTGGCGCAGTCCTCGGTCGACGTCCTCGACTCTGTGGTGCAGCTGTTCGACCAGACCCTTTCGGGTTCGGAGTCGAGAGCGAGGATCAAGCTGCGCGACGAGCTCGCGGAGCGGGCCAAGCTCTCGGAGGACCGGCTCACGCTGCTGGACGAGCTCCTGCCCGTGCTGGCGGATGCCGGTATCCCGGACGAGGCCGTTGGGACACTGCTGCGCGGAAAGATCGGCATGAGTCGCCTGCGGGCCGCCCACGCTGGGGCGACCGTGCGGCTGCCACGCGACCACGGGCATCTGCGGCTGCTGGAGGGCTCCTACACCTACATCCGGCAGTTCGCGCCGAAGGTCCTGGAGACGGTGCGTTTCGCCGGCGGCACCGAGGCGAAGCCGCTGATCGAGGCGCTCACGATCCTGCGGGAGCTGAACGCCACCGGGGCCCGCAACGTCCCGGACGGTACCCCGACCCTGTTCGTGCCGACCCGCTGGCAGGGCTACCTCGATGAAGCCGCGGCGAAGGGGGACGCCACCGCCTACCGGCACTACTGGGAACTGTGCACGCTGCTCGCGCTGCGCGACGGCCTGCGCTCAGGGGACGTGTATGTGCCGGGCTCGCGCCGGTACGACAACCCGGCCGCCTACCTGTTCAAGCCCGCCCAGTGGGAGGAGCACCGGGTGGAGTTCTGCTGCCTGGTCGGCAAGAGCCCCGACTTCTCCGAGGCGCTGCCGCTGGTGATGGACGAGCTGGACGAGGCTCTCCGCAATCTGGAGGAGGTCCTGGGGCGCGGTGACGGCCCGGTCCGGCTGAACGACGACGGCGAGCTGGTGATCTCGCCGCTGACCGCGGAGGACATCCCCAGTGAGGCCGAGGAACTGCATGCGGAGCTGGAACGGATGCTGCCGAACGTGCCGATCGCCTCGCTGTTGGTGGAGATGGACCGGCACACCGGTTTTCTGGACTGCTTCGTCCACGTCGGCGGGAAGCAGGCCCGTTCCCCGCAGCTCAAGAGGAATTTGATCGCCTGCCTGATCGGGCTCTCCACGAATCTGGGGCTGCACGGGATGGCCGCGTCCTGCGGTATCCCGTACGACGTGCTGGCGTGGACGGCGGAGTGGTACATCCGGGAGGAGACGCTGCGCGAGGCGAACATCGTGCTGGTCAACTACCACCACAGGCTGCCGATGACGGCCATGTTCGGGTCGGGCACGCTGTCGTCCTCCGACGGGCAGCGGTTTCCAACGAGGGGCAAGTCGATCAACGCCCGGCATTTGAACAAGTACTTCGTGTCCGAGGGTATTTCCACCTACACCCACGTGAGTGAAGCACTCCACCTTCGGCACCAAGGTGATCGTGGCCACCCATCGCGAGGCCCACTACGTGCTGGACGAGATCCTCGGCAACGCCACCGACCTGCCGATCACCGAGCACGCCACCGACACACATGGGGTGACCCTGGTCAACTTCGGCCTGTTCGACCTGGTTGGCAAGCAGCTCTCCCCGCGCATCCGCGACCTGGGCAAGATCACCCTCTACCGGATGGGCGCGAAGGCCGATTACGAGGAACGGTTCCCGAAGGCCGGGCCGCTGCTGACGAAGAAGGCGAACCTGGACCTGGTGGCGGACCACTGGGACGACCTGCTGCGGCTGGCGGGGTCGCTGAAGTACGGGCACGCCACCGACTCCCTCATCGTCGGCAAGATCTCCGCGTCCTGCCGGCAGAACGCGCTCGCGGCGGCGCTGAAGGAGTACGGGGCGATCCGGCGCACCATCTACGCGGCGAAATATCTGTCGGACGAGGGCTACCGGCGGAAGATCGCCCGGCAGCTGAACAAGGGCGAATCCCTCCACACCTTGCGCCGCCAGCTGCACTACGCCCGCGAGGGCAAGGTCACCAGGCGCCAGCCCGAGCAGCAGAACGAGCAGGCGTGGTGTCTGACCGTGGTGACGAACGCAGTGGTCTGCTGGCACACCGAGTACATGGGCCTGGCCGTCGACCAACTGCGGACCGCCGGCCGTGAGGTGGACGCCGAGGTACTGGCACACATCTCCCCGGCCCGCAGCCAGGCGGTCAACTACTACGGCTCCATCACCGTCGACTACGAACGCGAGCTCGCCCAGCTCGACGAACGTGGGCACAGGCCGTTGCGGGTGGTGGCCACGGACGAGCCCGGAACCGCTCTGTAGCCCGTGCCAGCAGCCGGCCGTGGGAACCGACGACTGACCGCCGTCGGCTGCCATGGGCCGGATCCAGAGGCTGGTGCTGACGGGTGATCTACTCGGAGTGCAGCACCGAGGCGATGGTCATCCGGGCCGCCGACCGGGCCGGGACCAGGGCGCCGAGGACTGCGATCGCGACACCCGCCAGGAGCATCGCGGCCAGCTGCGGTGCGTGCCACACGTCCTTCATATACGAGGGGAAATCGACCACCCCGACGTTGTCCACGACGATGCGGTGCGCCACGATCCCGAGCGGGATGCCGAGCAACCCGCCGACCGCGCCCAGCCCGGCGACCGAGGTCACCGTCATCACCACCACCTGCCGGGGGGTCATCCCGATCGACTTGAGCATGCCCAGGTCCCGGCGCCGCTCACGGGTGTTCAGCAGGACGGTGTTGAAGACACCGAGCGATGCGACGAGGGTAAGCAGCACCGTGAACACCGTAGAGAAGGTGACGACGGTGGCGGTGCCGGCGTTCCCCGAGTCCAGCACCGACGCGCGCAGGCCCGGGTCCATTGCCTCGACCGCCTCGGCGTAGGCGCGCGCGTCGGCGCCGGGGGCGAGCCGCACCATGTACTCGGTGGCGAGGGCGTCCGGTGCGAGTGGGGTGAGGGCCTGCCAAGTGGCCTCCAGGGCCCGGGCGTTGCCCTGCATGAGCTGCCCCACGACGGTCGCGGTGATCTTCCTGCCGTTCAGCTCCAGCGTGACTCGGTCACCGAGCTTCAGCCCGCGCTGGCTCAGGAACGCCGGCCCGGCCACGATCTCGCCCGCCGCGGCTGGCGCCCGGCCCTTGACGATGGTGTGGTCGTACAAGGAATCGTCGCCGCGGTAGAAGTCGGCGAAGACGGGCTGGGTCTGCCCGGTCATGTTCACCTGGGACAGCGCGCGGGCCCGTACCCCCTCCGCACCCGGCAGAGACCGCAGCCGTTTCTCGATCTGCAGGTCACTGAGCCGGGGCGGGGTCCGGTCGTTGCCCGACCCCCCGGTCGTCACGTGGACCCTGGCGCCTCCGTCCTCCCGCCCGACCTTGCCGTACGCCACCATGGTGCTGGTCAGTCCGGTCGACAGGGTCACCGTGGTGACCCCGAGGACGATGGCCGCCATGGTCAGCAGGGTGCGGCTGGGGCGGGCGAACGGCTGGCCGAGGCCCAGACTGACCGGGCGCGGCAGCCGGGTGGCGCCGAGTATCCGCTGGACGCACAGCCCGCGCCCGGCCCGCGGCGCGCCGCCCGCGCTGATCGCCCGTGCGGCGGGCAGCCGGTGGGCGCGCAGGGCGGGGACCAGCGCGGCCAGCAGGACGAGGGCGGGCATGCACACGAGGCAGGCCACGGACATCCACGGGCTGATGTGGCCGACCGAGGCCCGGCCCACGTCGATGCCGGTGAACGCGACCTTCAGGATCGGCCGGGCCAGCGCGTTGCCGGCCAGCGTTCCCAGCACGCAGCCCACCACCGCCGGCACGGAGAGCATCGTCAGGTAGACGGCGACGACCTGGTTCGGGGTGAAGCCCAGGGCCTTGAGCACCCCGATGTGCCGGTATCCCGAGACGACCGCCCCGCTGACCACGTTGCCGACGATCAGGGTGGAGACGAGCAGGCCGAGGATGCCGAAGAGCGTCATGAACGGGAGGTAGGAGTCGGCCAGCGCGGAGAATGCCTGCTTGAGGGTGAGGTAGGTCTGTGCGCCGGTCAGCGATTCCTTGGGCAGTCCCGTGGTGGCCCGTGCCAGCGAGGCGCTCAGCTGGTCCTCCGTGGAGGAGTCCGTGAAGCGGTACAGCATTTGGGCGGAGGTCGGGTGCAGTGCGGCCATCTGCTCGGGCGAGACCCAGGCGCTCGCTGACTTGCTCATGCTGGTGGCGAATCCGACGACGGTCAGCGTCGCTCCGCCGGGGGTCTCCAGCTTGGTGCCGAGGAGCGCGGTGCCGGGGGAGCCCTGGGGGGGCCAGTTGACGACAATCTCGCCGGGTGCGGTGGCCCAGTGGCCCTCAAGGAGTTCGATCCGGTCCACGGGGCCTGCTGGATCGGCCCGGCCCACCACGGTGAGGGTGCCGCCCGCCATCCAGAGCCAGTCCTGGGGGATGTCGACAACGGCCTGCCCGAACGGTCCGGCCGCGGCCTCCACCCCGGGCTGCCGGGCGGTCCGCGCCAACTGCTCCTGCGAGACCTTCGTGGTGTCGAAGGTCGCCACCGTATGGGCACCGCGCTGTGCGGCGTAGGCCTTGTCGAAGGGGCCCGAGGCGGCGCTCAGCAGCGCCAGCGCGAGCAGGACGGTCGTGGTGGAGCAGAGCACGACGAGCCCGATGACGAAGGTCTGCAGCCGACGGCGCTTCACGGCCGCGCGCGAGGCCCTCCATACGGCGCTCACGCTGTCGCCTCCAGCGTGCTCTCGCGGGCGACCCGGCCGTCGGCGACTTCGATCAGCCGGCTGGCGCAGCGGGTGGCCAGCTGCGGGTCGTGGGTGACGATCAACAGGGTCTGGCCGATCTGGTTGAGGTCGATCAGCAGATCCATCACCTGTTCGCCCGACCGGCTGTCGAGGGCGCCGGTCGGCTCGTCGGCAAGCAGCAGTGCCGGGCGGTTCATCAACGCCCGTGCGACGGCGACGCGTTGGCGCTCGCCGCCGCTGAGCGTCGCCGGATAGTTGTTCCGGCGCTCGGCGACACCGAGTTCGTCCAGGAGCTCCAGGGCACGGCGGCGCGCCTGCCGGGCCGGGGTGCCGGTCAGCTGCGCGGCCAGCGCCACATTGTCCAGGACGGACAGATCGTCGATGAGGTTGAAGAATTGGAAGATCATGCCGACGTTCCGTCGCCGGAACAGCGCCAAGCCGGTCTCGTTCAGTTTCCCGAGGTCATGACCATGCACCTCGACTGTGCCCGAGGTCGGCCGGTCCAGGCCGGCCACCATGTTGAGCAAGGTGGACTTGCCGCAGCCGGAGGGGCCCATCACGGCGACCGCGTCGCCCGCCCTGATCTCCAGCGACAGGCCGTCCAGGGCCTTCGCGTCGCCGTACTCCTTGTGCACGCCGTCCAGCCGCACCACCACTTGCCGGGCACTGTCGTGATCAGTTGTCATGGCTCGAACTTAGGACGGAGTCCGCGGACGGGGCGTCGCCCCCGGGATGTATCCGTCCGGGCAGGTCATCCCAGGGATGTATGGAGCTGCATCCGGGGGTTGATGTGGGGCGTGTCGTGCAGCTGCGAAGATGATCCGGTGTGGGGATCTGGGACGATCTGGCTGGTCATCGCCCTGGCGGCGGCAGTTGGCGCCGTCGGGTGTCTGTGCGTGGCGGTGGTCCGGGTGCGGCGGCTGTACCAGGCGGCCATCGAGGAGCGCGGCTGGCTGCTGGAGCGGGAGCGTGAGAGCGCGACGCGGATCGCGGTTGACGCCGAGCGGGCCAGGATCGCCACCGAGCTCCACGACATCGTCAGCCACAACGTGAGCCTCATGGTGGTCCAGGCCGGGGCTGCCCGCGAGGTGCTGGCCACGATGCCGGACGAGGCCGCGGCGGCCTTGAGCGCCGTCGAGACCGCCGGGCGGAACACGATGACCGAGCTGCGGCACTTGCTCGGCCTGCTTGCACCCGCGCAGAACGGCGAGGACGAGCCCTACGGTGTGGACCTGTCACCGCAGCCGAGCTTGAGCCGACTCAGCCCGCTGATCGACCGGATCGCCTTTGCCGGCCTGCCCGTGGAGATGCGGATCTCGGGTGAGCCGCGTCCGCTGCCGACCGGGATCGATGTCACCGCCTACCGGATCGTCCAGGAGGCCCTGACCAATGCCCTTAAACACGGGCACGGGGCGAAAGCTGAGGTGACGGTGCGATACGCGGACCACTACCTGCGAGTCGAGGTGCTGAACAGCGGACCGAGCATCCTGTCGGACAGCCGGCCCGCGCGGAGAGAGCCGGTCCCGGGCCAGGCGGACGGAACGGGACGCGGGCTGCTCGGCCTGCGGGAGCGGGTCGCCCTCTACGGCGGCGACCTTGACGCCCGCCGCCGCCTCGGCGGCGGCTACCGCGTCCGCGCCCGGATCCCGCTGGACCGGCCATGACGACGCACACCGAATCCGCCCCTCGCGTCGTGATCGCCGACGACCAGGAGCTGGTCCGCACCGGCTTCCGCCTGATCCTGACCGCCCGCGGCATCGACGTGGTGGGCGAAGCCGGCGACGGAGCCGAGGCCGTGGCCACCGTGCGGAGGCTGCGGCCCGACGTCGTACTGATGGACATCCGGATGCCCGCCATGGACGGCCTGGAAGCCGCCCGCCGCATACTCGCGCAGGCCCCGGACTGCCGGGTGATCATGCTGACCACCTTCGACCTCGACCACTACGTCTACGCCGCTCTCGCCGCCGGAGCCAGCGGATTCCTGCTCAAGGACGTCACCCCCGCGCATCTGGCCGCCGCCGTACGCCTGGTCGACACCGGTGACGCCCTGCTCGCACCCTCGATCACCCGCCGCCTGGTGGAGCGCTTCGCCCCCAGCGCTCCCAGAACCGGTTCGGGTCTCGCAACCCCGGCCGTCCACCGAGACCTGGCCGCACTGACGCCGCGCGAGCGCGAGGTGCTGACGCTCATGGGCCGGGGTCTTTCCAATTCCGAACTGGCGCAGGAGCTGACGCTCAGTGAGGCGACTGTGAAGACCCACGTGGCCCGGATCTTCGGCAAACTGACCCTGCGCGACCGGGCCCAGGCCGTCGTTCTCGCCTACGAGACAGGACTCGTCTCGCCGGGCGAATCCGCTGCCGATAGCCCATAATCTGGAGGTCAAGTATGAATCATCCAGAGTGTGCAGTTTGGTCTTGTCCCGTCTCATTCGATCTTGCCATCGGGCGGCGTCCTGACCTGAGGAGAGACTAGATGTTGTCGGCGAGGTGCGTTCCCACCGCCGAGGCTCGGCGAGCGACGGCGCGCTGACCTGGCCCTGGTCTCCTATCCCTGACCCACGGTGCAAAGTAGCGGTCAGAGCTTCGTGACCTTGGTCTTCTTCGGCTGGCGGGGGACGGCCTTGGCCTTGTTGAGGTGCCCGTACACCGTCGACCTCGGCACGCCGAACATGTCGGCGATCTGCTGGACGGTCTTCTCCCGCTCGTCGTAGAGCCGTTGGGCGAGCGCGGCCTGGTCCGCCGTGAGCCGCGGTCGGCGCCCGCCGACTCGGCCGCGGGCTCGCGCTGAGGCGAGCCCGTCGTTCGTGTTCGCCACGATCAGCTCGCGCTGGAGCTCAGCAAGTACCGACAGCATTCCGAATATCGCCCTCCCTTCCATGGTAGCAGTGTCGATGCCCTGCTCGATGACGTGCAGTCCGATGCCGCGCTCGCGCAGCTGGGCACCGAGCGTCACCAGGTGCAGCACGGAGCGGGAGAGCCGGTCGAGCCGGGTGACCTTCAAGGTGTCGCCCTCGCGCAGCAACTGCATGACGAGGTCGAGTTTCGGGCGGGACGCCTTCGCGCCGCTGGCGACGTCGACATGGATGTTGTCGCGGTCCACGCCGTGGCGGAGAAGTGCGTCGATCTGATGATCGGGGTTCTGGTCGGCCGTCGAGGTGCGGCAGTAGCCGATGAGCATTGTCGGAAACTACCCGAAGGACCGTTCTTCGACGTTGATTTCCGACGCGAGTTGCCGACAGTGCCCACCTGTGGGTTCACGATCGCAGGCGGAAGTGTCGGCAGACGATCGTTTGCCGACAGTGAGGGTTCTCTAGGTTGGTCGTCGTTGCACGGCGTCGGCGACGACCGCTGTCACGAACTTGTTGACGACTGACGTGGTAGGCGGGCCGGCGTCGCGCTCTGCGAACAGCAGGTGCCCACCGCCGACCAGGGAGAGGGCGAGTGAGTCGATATCGGCGTCGACCGCGATGCGGCCAAGTTCACGCTCGTCGGCCAGATAAGCGGAGATCGCAGTCGTGGCCTGGGCCAGGATCGCGATGCCCCCTCCTGGCCTGGCTTGCCGCAGCCGTGTGCGCAGCTCGTCCCGGAAGGTGATGAGCGGGATGATTGCCACCGGAATCGGTCCGAACAGGGTGGTCAGTGCGGTGGTGAGGTTGTCGGCCACCGTGCCAGTTCCGGCGGACTCGCGCAGCACCCCCGCCTGTGTCTCAAGCTGCGCGGCCCGGTCGAGCACGAGGTCGGCGAGGAACGCGTCGAAGTCGGTGAAGTGCCGATGCAGGACGCCTTTGGCGCAGCCTGCCTCGTCGGTGACGGCCCGGCTGGTCAGCCCGTTCGGCCCGTCCCGCAGAAGCACGCGTTCGGCAGCGTCGAACAGTTGCTGCCGCGCGTCGCGGAGGTGCACCCCAGTTGGCACTCGCAGATCCTCTCGTGCGGTCAGCCCGATGGCATCCGTTGCTTAGTGGGCATGCGCCCACTAAGGTGGGCGCATGCCCACCTTACCGCGAGAACAACCAGAACCATCCCCAGCAAAGCCGCATAAGGCCCGGCGGACGGCCGAGTCGTTCGGCGTGGATGCCCAACGCTACGACCAAGCCCGGCCTGCCTACCCCGATGCGCTGGTGGCGCGGATCGTCGCAGGGAGCCCCGGGCCTGACGTGCTCGACATCGGCTGCGGCACCGGCATCGCAGCCCGACAGTTCCAAGCCGCCGGGTGCGCCGTGCTCGGCGTCGAGCCCGATGTGCGGATGGCCGACTTCGCGCGAGCCCGTGGCCTGGAGGTCGAGGTGGCGGCCTTCGAAGCCTGGCAGCCAGCTGGCCGGACGTTTGACACGGTCATCGCCGCCCAGTCGTGGCACTGGGTGGATCCTGTCGCCGGCACCGTGAATGCGTCACGTGTGTTGCGTCCAGGGGGACGGCTGGCGATCTTCGGGCACGTGTACGAGCCGCCTGTCGAGGTGGCCGAACCGTTTGCCGCTGCCTTCCGGCGGGTGGCGCCCGACTCCCCGCTTAGCAGTCAACCGGCCCGACGTCCGCTTGACCTCTACCAGGCGGGATACGCGAAGTTCGCCGACAAGATCCGGGGGACCGAACAGTTCAACGATCCCGAACAGTGGCGATTCGACTGGGAGCAGTCCTACACGCGCGACCAATGGCTGGACCTGCTACCCACCACCGGCGGCCTCACCCAACTCCGTCCCGATCAGCTGGCCGAAATACTGGACGCGGTGGGGGACGCCATCGACTCCTTGGGCGGGCGCTTCACGATGAACTACACGACCCTGGCCGCGACCGCCGTGCGCGTCGGCACCCCCTGAGTCCGTCCGCCAAGTCGCTGCCGATCTAGGAATCTGCGCCCGTTCGATGCTCGGTCGGGCGCAGGCAGAGTGGCGGCCAGCGGCACGGGTGGCCATCTCGGCCAGGAGTCGCCGACGGGCAGCTTTCCGGTGACGACGAGGGTGCCGATGGAGTTGGGTGCTTCTTCGGCGCAGTGCGCGCAGACGGTCATAGGCGTGCCGAGGCCGCCTCACGGTGTTGAGCGCAACGACCGTGACGGGGTGTCGGCCGTTCGGCGGGGTCCGGGCATGGCCACGGGCAACAGCTCGAGCCGCTTGTCCATGTCGAGGCGAAAAGTGCCGTTCTCCGACCGCTCCGCCAGGCGCCCCAGTCAGTGCAAGACCAGCACCGCCCTCGTGCCCGTCCGCACCACCACCTGCTGACTCATCCATCAGCCGAACCCCCAGGCCAACCTGCCCCGACCTCAATTGCCCCCGAGGTCGTTAGTTCAGAGAAGTGGTGGCCGGCGACGAGGAGACCGCCCTGGCCGCGGTCGCGGAACTGGGGGAGCGGTGGTCGTCGCCGCCGGGCCTTCGAGAATCCAGGTATCCACTTTGGCGGTGGCGCTGTTGGGCGAGAAGTGTTCTTCGCGTTCGGCATGTCTCATGAGACATGCCGAACGCGAGCGTACGACACTGAAGCCTGAGGCTGGCGGGGCCTCTTCAGAAGAAGCGACGTTACGCCTGTCGGGGCGGGGGCATGTTCTCGAACGTCTCGACAGGTACCGGGCCGAGGATCACGTACGGGACAGTGACGTGGACTCCGTCCTCAGTTCCCGCGTCGATCACCCCATGGGGCACCGGACCGAGCAGGGCAAGCCTAGAGGAGACTTCCTGCACCGGTTTCCCGTCGGGGATCCTGCCAGCGCTGCGCAGGAGGTCGTAGTACTCGACTTTGTTTTCGATCTTCCTCATGATCTGGTGGGGGAAAAGCCGCGTGTTGACGACGCGTAACTCCGGCAGCAGCACCACAGAGAACACCTCACCCATGGTGGCCGACCCCCACGTCAAGGACTTCTCGACGTCGTCCCGCACCTGACCGTCGATGCGGTTGAACTGGTGAGGCTCGTGGGCATCATGGGCATAGAAGGCCTTGTGAGGTGACCCCCGGAGTGTGGACACAGGGGTTCATGCTGCGAGTGAGAGTTTAGCTGTCCTGTGGTGGTGCTGTTCGAACTCCATCGGGGAGAGGTAGGAGAGCGCGCTGTGTCGGCGTCGGGCGTTGTAGTAGGTGAGCCACCGGAATATCTCGAGCCGCGCCTGAGACATCGTCATGAACTCTCTCCTGTGCATCGTTTCTCGCTTCAGTCCCTGCCAGAAACTCTCGGCCAGGGCGTTGTCGTAGCTGGAGCCGACCCTGCCCATGCTTCTGCGGATGCCGTGCAGGTCGCAGACCTGGGCGAACGCGGCCGAGGTGTATTGCGATCCGCGATCCGCGTGGAAGATCACTCCGGTGATGTCGCCGCCGCGGGTCGCGACCGCGGCCTGGAGTGCATCGATGACGAGCTCGGCCCGCATGTGCGGGGCCATCGACCAGCCGAGCACTCGGCGCGACCGGATATCGATGACGCAAGCGAGGTAGAGCCACGCGGCTCCGACCTGCACGTATGTGATGTCGCCGCACCACTTCTCGTCCAGCGTGCTGGCGGTGAAGTCCCGCTGGACCAGGTCCGCCACCGGCGGCGCGAGACGGTCCGGGATCGTGGTGCGCTTCTTCTTCCGCAAGTGACGGCCGACGATGCCGTGCTTGCGCATCAGCCTGGCCACGCGCTTGCGGTTGACCGTGTGGCCGAAGCCGCGCAGTTCGGCATGGACTCGAAGCGCGCCGTAGTTCCCGCGGTGTTCGGCATGGATTTCGCGGATCTCCTCGACCAGGGCGTCCTCCTCGAGCTGCCGCCCCGCCCGCGCCTCGGCGCCGGCAATCCACCGGTAGTAGCCCGAGCGGGAGACCTCCAGCACCCGGCATATCCGCTTGATGCCGAACATCTCGGCATGGGTGGAGACGAAGTCCCAAGCGGAGGTCTTCACTTCATCTCCCGGGCGAAATAGGCCGCTGCCCGACGCAGGATCTCTCGCTCCAGCTGCCATTCCTTCTCCGCCTTGGCCAGCCGCGCGTTCTCCGCCCGCAGCCGGGCCAACTCGGCCTCGGTGTCCTGCGACGCGCCGGGGGCGACTGGACGACCGTCGGCATCACGCACCCAGGTCCGCAGCGTCCCGGGGTTGACGTTCAGATCAGCCGCGACGTCCTTGAACGTCCGCCTGCCGGCCGAAGCCCGCCACAACGCGATCGCGTCGGACCGGAATTCCGCACTGTACTTCGAGGGCCGTGCCACGTAGATCTACACCTTCCAGGATCAACAAGATCCATTGTCAGGTGTGTCCACACCACCGGGGTCACCTCAGCGTGGAACACGCCAATGCCGAGTACAAGCAGTGGCGGCCAATGCAGCGCTACACTGGCAGCCGCGAGAACTTTGCCGGGACCCAGGCCGCGATCGCCGGTCTGGTCTCCGACCGCTCGGCCCGCCGAGCCACCCGCCGCGAGACCAGCACCGAACTGGTGCTGGCCCGCCCGACGGCCTGCTGATCACGCCAGGGCCGAAACGCCGGGCCGCGACGCCCCGACCTCAATCGCTCCCCGAGTCGTAAGGGCTTCGGGGTGCTTTCCGCCCCGGAGCCTTCCGGCGCACGGCGCGCGACCGGCAGGTGCTCGCGCCCTGTGGGCGCCAACGCAACACGATCGTGTGCGCGTCGAAGCGTCCATGGTGGCTGGCCCGTCTACTGCTTGCCTGCTGCGGGGCCGTCGAACGAATGCGCCTTTGTTCGGGAGGTCGACGAGCACGGAGATCTTCTGGTTCAGGACCGCGGCGGTCCTGAGTAGGTCGCCGTAGCGCGGGGCGGTCTTGCCAGTCTCGATGTGCTGGAGGTGGCTTCGGCTTATGCCGGTGGCCACGCAGAGGGTCTCCTGGGTGTGGTGGGCAGCTGCGCGCAGGTCGCCGATGCGTTCGCCCAGCTCACGACGCAGCTCAATCATGCCTTGATCATGGTCTTGGAGTTCTCCACGTACGGGGCGTTCTTGACGGTGGGCATCCGGTCCGGCCCGAAGATGCCCGGCTGCACCGCGTCGGGGTCCGATCCCGGCGCGCAGTCGCTCCTCGAACCGTCGAGCACGGCAAGCCCGGAGGACGGATAGGTCGCCCTGCCCAGCGGGGTCGAGCACCGTGCCGCGAGTTCGTCCGTGATCCTGGGCAGCACCTGTGACTGCGAGAAGAAGGAATGCCCGGACGAATCGGCGGCGATGGTGTTCACCCACGGCAGCCCCTGGGTGCGGCGCAGCGCGGCCTGGATGTCCGCGGTGCCGCGCGCCCTGCTGAATCCGAGAGCGGTGTCCCAGGAGCGCAGATTCGAGGCGTTGGGGTCGTTGAGCGCGTACGCGGTCGTCGCCGTCCACGGCAGCGGCAGCCCGGCACCGAGTGAGGTGACGACGGGACCGTACCGGGTCCACCACTGGACGCGGGTCACGAAAGCGCCCTCCTTGACCGCCACCGACACCGTGCGCTTCGTCATGCGCTCGGGCCTGCCGTCCACCAGATACGCGGTCGGATCCGCCGGATCGAGGGTGAGCTGATGGAGGTTGAGCGTGACGCCGGTGGCCACGGTGTGGCTCCACGCGCTGTTCGCGTTGTGGCCGATCGACACCGTCGGCGAGCCGAGCAGCGAGCCGCCCGCCACGTTCAGCTCGCCCGGAATCGTCTGCTGCGACTGCCAGAACCGCCGACCGCCCTGCCACGGGTAGTGCGGATTGCCGAGCAGCAGACCGCGCCCGTTCGCCGTCGTACTGCCGCGGAAGGCGACCGCGTTGGATCCCATGTCCGCGTTCTGCGTCGACAGCAGCCGCCGTGCCGCGTCCGCCGCGTCGCCCGGCGACGGAACGCCGGACGCACCCGATGCCCCCGTGGGCGGCTCCGCGGCCGTGATGCCGTCGATGCCGCGACCCTGACCGCCGAGCACGGAGAGCGCGAAGCCACGCACCGCGACATCCAGCGTCGTCACCGGCCGCACCCAGTCGGCGCCCCGGCAGGCCGGATCGGTGATCCGGTTCTGCGCCAGCCACGCGTTGTATCCGGCCGCCCAGCCACGCTCCAGCTCCTTGACGTCGTGGCTCTGCCCCGCCGGTGCGGGCAGAGCCAGGAGCTTCTCCACGGTGTGACTTCCACGGACCCCGCGGAAGTAGAGATCGCTGGAGAGGTTCTTCGTCGCGGACGAGAGCGAACCGTCCGGTGCCGCTTGCGGACCGAAGTACCGGGACCGCTCACCGCGCAGGGTCACGAAGCCGTCGGCGAGCGTGCACACCTGGTCCGCCGCCTGGGCCCAGCCAGTGCCGAAGCCCAGGTTCGCGTAGTCCTTCGCCACGATGTGCGGGATGCCGTACTCGGTGTACCGGATGACGGCGGACAGCCCTCCGCCCGACGGAGCGTGCGTGCGCGAGCCGTCGGCCGGGGCGGGCGGCAGCGAAGCCGACACGGTGAACAGCGCGAGTCCGGATATCGCAAGAAGTCTGAGACGGTTACGGAGGTGCAACGGTCCTCCCAACTGTGCGCATGAGAAAGGCGGTTGCCCGAGGGTTCGAGTCACCACGCGTCACTCAGCCAGCACGCCCGCACCCCTGTCAACATGCCGGCCGGCATCCGACCCCTTGACCGCCGGGTTCAGGCCGCACAGGATCACGCCATGACAGGTGTACGGAGCAGCACAGTCGACGGCGTCGTGGCCCGCAGCGCCCGCCGCACCCCCGGGCGCACCGCCCTGCGGTACGCGAAGAGGTCCTGGACGTACGCGGAGCTGGACACGGCCGTCAGCACCGCGGCGGCGGTCCTCACCGGCGAGCACGGGTTGCGCCCCGGCGACCGGGTCGCCTCCTACGCGCACAACTCCGACGCGTATCTGATCGGTTACCTCGCCTGTGCCCGCGCGGGACTGGTCCATGTGCCGGTCAACCAGAACCTGACCGGCGACGACCTCATATACATCCTCGAACAGTCCGGCAGTGCCCTCGTCCTCACCGACCCGGACCTCGCCGACCGGATTCCGGGCGCATTCTCCGTATGCCCACTGCGCGACGCACCGGACTCCCTCCTCGACGCCATCGTCGCCCCGCGCCCCTTCACCCCGGAACGCGCGCCGGCCGCGGGAGACCTTGTCCAACTGCTCTACACCTCGGGCACCACCGCACTCCCCAAGGGCGCGATGATGACCCACGGCGCACTCGTCCACGAGTACGTCAGCGCCATCACGGCGCTCGATCTGCGCGCCACCGACCGGCCGGTGCACTCACTGCCGCTCTACCACTCCGCGCAGATGCATGTCTTCCTGCTGCCCTATCTGGCGGTGGGGGCGCCAAACATCATCCTCGACGCGCCCGATGTGGACCGGATCTTCGACCTCGTCGAGACGGGGCAGGCCGACAGTGTCTTCGCCCCGCCGACCGTCTGGATCGGCATCTCCCAGCACCCAGGCTTCACCACGCGGGAACTCGGCGGTCTGCGCAAGGCCTACTACGGGGCGTCGATCATGCCGGTGCCCGTACTGGAACGGCTCCGCGAACGGCTGCCCGCGCTCGGCTTCTACAACTGCTTCGGGCAGAGCGAGATCGGCCCGCTCGCCACCGTCCTCGGACCGGAGGAGCACGAGGGCCGGATGGATTCCTGCGGCCGGCCCGTCCTCTTCGTCGAGGCCAGGGTCGTCGACGAGGACGGCAAAGAGGTCCCCGACGGCACGGCCGGTGAAGTGGTCTACCGCTCGCCCCAGTTGTGCGAGGGCTACTGGGACAAGCCCGAGGAGACCGCGGAGGCCTTCCGTGACGGCTGGTTCCACTCGGGCGACCTCGCCGTGCGCGACACGGAGGGCTTCTTCACCGTGGTCGACCGGGTGAAGGACGTCATCAACTCCGGTGGTGTCCTGGTCGCCTCCCGGCAGGTCGAAGACGCCCTCTACACCCACCCCGCCGTCGCCGAGGCCGCCGTCGTCGGGCTGCCCGACGACCGCTGGATCGAGGCCGTCACCGCCGTCGTCGTCCTGTGCGGGGAAGTGACGGAGGGCGAACTCATCGACCACGCCCGCGAGCGGCTCGCCCACTTCAAGGCCCCGAAAAGGGTCCTCTTCGTGGACGAACTGCCGCGCAACGCGAGCGGCAAGATCCTCAAGCGGGAACTGCGTGACCGCTTCGCATAGAGGAATCGACGGCTGTCCTGCCGGGCGTGGGGGCCCAGGAACCCCCGCGCTCCCGCGCACACAGACCCCGGTGGCCCGCCGCCCCGACGCTCGGCCAGCACACGATCGGAGCGAACCGCCCCTCCCGGACGAAGGGCCTGGGTCCTGTCCTGTCGACCTTCGTGGATCAGCCCGGGGCGTCTGGTGCGGTGCATCGCAAGGCGGAGGATCGTCCTCGTACTGGACGTACTTGGGCGACACCGACACCGACACCGACAACGCGGCGAGGTGCCGTACCAGACGCCCCGGGCCCGCGAAGACCGGCAGGACAGGGCCTAGTTCCGGCCGCGCTCGTCCACGATCCGCTTGAACTTGCCCACCGACCTCTCCAGCGTCCCGGGATCGACGATCTCGACACCGACCGACACCCCGATCCCGTCCTTGACCGCCGCCGTGATCGACTCCGCGGCGGCCGTCCGCTGCTCGGGCGTGGCCCCCGCGCGGGCCTCGGCCCGTACCGTCAGCGCGTCGAGGCGGCCCTCCCGGGTCAGCCGCAGCTGGAAGTGCGGTGCCACGCCCGGTGTGCGCAGCACGATCTCCTCGATCTGGGTGGGGAAGAGGTTCACCCCGCGCAGGATCACCAGGTCGTCGCTGCGTCCGGTGACCTTCTCCATCCGCCGGAACACCCGGGCCGTGCCCGGCAGCAGCCGGGTCAGGTCCCTCGTGCGGTAACGGATCACCGGCATGGCCTCCTTGGTGAGCGAGGTGAAGACCAGCTCGCCCTCCTCGCCCTCGGGCAGCACCTCGCCGGTGAACGGGTCGACGACCTCCGGGTAGAAGTGGTCCTCCCAGATGTGCAGCCCGTCCTTGGTCTCCACGCACTCCTGGGCCACCCCGGGTCCCATCACCTCTGACAGACCGTAGATGTCGACCGCGTCGATCGCGAACCGCTCCTCGATCTCGCGCCGCATCTCCTCCGTCCACGGCTCGGCGCCGAAGATCCCGACCTTCAGGGAGGTCGTACGAGGATCGACACCCTGCCGCTCGAACTCGTCGAGGAGCGTCAGCATGTAGGACGGCGTCACCATGATGATCTCGGGCCGGAAGTCCTGGATCAGCTGGACCTGGCGGGCCGTCATGCCGCCGGAGGCGGGGATGACCGTGCAGCCGAGCCGTTCCGCTCCGTAATGGGCGCCGAGGCCGCCGGTGAACAGGCCGTACCCGTACGCCACATGGACCTTCTGCCCCGGACGGCCGCCGGCGGCCCGGATCGAGCGGGCGACCACGTCCGCCCAGGTGTCGAGATCACGCTGGGTGTACCCGACGACGGTGGGACGGCCCGTCGTCCCGCTGGACGCATGGATCCGCCGGACGCGCTCCTCGGGGACGGCGAACATGCCGAAGGGGTAGTTGTCCCGCAGGTCCGCCTTGGTCGTGAAGGGGAAACGGGCCAGGTCGGCGAGGGTACGGCAGTCGTCCGGACGCACCCCGGCCCGGTCGAACGCGGCCCGGTAGTGGGCGACGTTCTCGTACGCATGGCGCAGGGTCGACCGCAACCGCTCCAGCTGGAGCGCCTCCAGCTCGTCCCGGCTCATTCGTTCCGCGTCGTCCAGCAGAGCCGTCATCCGGATCTCCCTCTTCCGAGCAGGCGACCGATCATTCGGTCGATCGTTCGGAAGCAGTAATTCAGGATGTTCCGCCCGATGGCAAGAGGGATGACGTGCCCCATGTGATCAAGCGGCGACCAGCGGTCCTGATCGGCCGTGCCGAACACGACCGCGCCCGCGTTCTCACGGGGTGGCACGACGGGGATCCACCCCCGTGCCGACGGGTCTGCCGGCCGGATCGCCCGGGACGAGCCGACTCGCATGGCCGGGGGGTCAGGGGCGGTGCAGCAGCGAGGTCAGGACCTCCTGGAGTGTGGCCTCGGCGTCGGCCACCGCGCCCGGCGACCGCCAGGCCACGAAGCCGTCGGGACGCACCAGGACGGCACCTTCGGATGTCGTGCCGTGGAGTTCCGCCCAGTCGGCCCCGTTCTCCGGCTCCAGATCGGCGCCCGAGCCGATGCCGTACGTCCGGAGCCGCACCGACAGCCGGTCGGCGACCCGTGCCGCGGCCCCTCGCCACACCACGTCCGCGCCGTCGGTGAGCAGCACGAGGGTCTGTTCGTACAGATCGAGAGTGGACTTGCGCTCACCGGCCTGACGGACCCACAGATGCGGTGCGCGGCTGCCGGGTTCGCCGTTCAGCTGCATTCCCTGCGGCACCACCGGCTGTTCCGGGTCGGCTCCGAGCACGGCGCCGCGGACATAGCGGTAGCCCAGGGCCACGGTGAGCATGCCGCCCTGCCTTCCGCCGCCCACACCCGGCGCCGCGGCGTATCCCGGGTGGCTGTGCTCGCTGGAGCGGGCCGAGGCCCGTGCGCTCGTCGCCCGCGCCACCGGCAGCCGCTCCGTCTCATAGGTGTCCAGCAGCCCCGGACCCGCCTCGCCCTTCAGGACGGCGGCGAGCTTCCAGGCCAGGTTGTGGGCGTCCTGAATGCCGGTGTTGGAGCCGAACGCCCCGGTGGGTGACATCTCGTGGGCCGAGTCCCCGGCGAGGAAGACCCTGCCGGACGCGTACCGTTGCGCGACCCGCTCCGCAGCGTGCCACGGCGCCCTTCCGGTGATCTCGACGTCGATGTCCGGTGCGCCGACCGCCGTGCGGATGTGCTCGGCGCACCGTTCGTCCGTGAAGTCCTCCAGGGTCTCGCCCAGTTGGGGCTGCCACGGCGCGTGGAAGACCCACTCCTTCTTGTTGTCCACCGGCAACAGGGCACCGTCCGCAGCGGGGTTGGTCAGATAGCAGACGATGAAGCGCCGGTCACCCAGCACATCGGCGAGCTGCCGGGAGCGGAAGGTGATGCTCACGTTGTGGAACAGATCGCCGGGCCCCGTCCGGTCGATGCGCAGCTGCTCCCGAATGGGGCTGCGCGGCCCGTCGGCCGCGACGAGGTAGTCCGCACGCACGCTGATGTGCTCTCCGGTCTCCCGGTTCTTCAGCGCCGCGTCCACCCCCGAACCGTCCTGGTCGAAACTCTGCATCTCGGTGGAGAAACGCAGGTCACCGCGCTGTTCGCGGGCAAGCCTCACCAGCACGGGTTCCAGATCGTTCTGGCTGCACAGGCACCAGCCGGACGGGCTGAAACGGGCCAGTCCGCCCCCCGGGTCGATCTCTTTGAACAGCCACTCCTGATCGTCCCCGGTGAGCGAACCGGCTTGCAGAATGCCGTGGTTGTCGGCGAGGACCGAGGCGGCCTCCCGGATGCCCGGCTCGGCGCCCGCCGTACGGAACAACTCCATCGTGCGCACGTTGTTGCCGCGTCCGCGAGGATGCGTCGAGGTGGACCGGTGCTTCTCGACCAGCAGGTGCTCGATACCGAGCCGGCCGAGGAAGAGTGAGGCGGACAGGCCCACCAGGGAGCCGCCCACGATGAGGACCGGCACGCGGATGTCGACGTTCTCGTTCATCAGTTGCTCCAGCTCGGACACCGTTCGGATGCTTTGTTCCATGCCCTTGTTCGGAGCGGTTCGGACGGTCGCTCACCTGAACGGTTCATAAATCTCGCGCCACCCGGACCAGCGTTTCACGATCGGTCACGGAGACGATGCGCGCGGTAAGCGGGGGCGGGCCGCTCGCATCCGCCGGGAGAGTCCCCGCTCCGCACCCACTCGCCAACCGACGGTTGACGGCACGGCATCCGGCCTGTCCACGACACCGTCTCGAAGGAGACCGAAAGATGACCACCACCCTCTCGGAACGGATCTCCCAGTCCGCCTTCGACGGTTCCAGGCTGCGGGTCGTACTGCTGCTGGACCTGTACGACGGCGCCCAGAAGCAGTTCCTGGAGGCGTATGAACACCTGCGCAACCAGGTGGCATCCGTCCCCGGGCACGTCAGCGACCAGCTGTGCCAGTCCATCGAGAACCCCTCCCAATGGCTGATCACCAGCGAATGGGAGAGTGCACCCCCGTTTCTCGCCTGGGTGAACAGCGAGGAGCACGTCGCGACGGTTCAGCCGTTGCACAGTTGCGTGCGTGACACCCGTTCGCTGCGCTTCAGCGTCCTGCGGGAGACCGGGAAGGCGTTCGAGCTGGCACCGGAGGCGGTCAAGGGCGGGCTGCAGGCGTCACCCCGACTGGGCGACGGAGTGGTACGCCATGCGCTCACCTTCACCGTCAAGCCCGGCACCGAGGACATCGTGGCGAAGATCCTGGCCGACTACGACTCCCCGAACGCACGTGTCGACGAAGACACCCGTTTGCGCCGCACCTCGCTCTTCATGCATGGAAACCGCGTCGTGCGGGCGGTCGAGGTGGAGGGCGACCTTCTCGCGGCCCTCCGCCACGTCGCCCGGCAGCCCGAGGTCAGGGCCGTCGAAGAGGCCATCAATCCGTATCTGGAGCAGGACCGGGACCTCAGCGACCCGGACTCCGCCAGGATGTTCTTCACCCGAGCGGCCCTGCCGACGGTCCACCACGTGACCGCGGGCCGACACAAGGCCGAGGACGTCCGCCGTCACGCGCTCTTCTACCAGGCCAAGGAGGGCTGCGGCATGGCACTCGCCCGGCTCCTCGCAGGCCACGACGAGGAAGCGGCCGACGACCCGGCGAGCATCATCGACAGCAGCACCATCTTCCAGCGCGACGACGTTGTCGTCCGCCTCCTCGAAGCGGCCGAACCGATCGACGCGCAGCCCGCTCAGGCGGCCGGCATCGACGGCCCCGGCAAGGTGGCCAGACTCGGACGTCTCCTCGACGGCGATGCGAACGCCGTGCCCACGAACGACCAGGGGATCTCGCACTTCCTCGCGCAGTCCGAGATGACCCTGATCACCGATCGGTGCGCCATGGAGTCCTGAACCGCGCATCCGCCCTGGGGGGTTCTCGCTCAACCCGTCAATACAACGCGCAATGTGCCAGGAGGAAAGCAGTCATGACCACGCACCGGCCACGCATCGTGGACCTCAGTGAGACGCAGCCCAACCGCAGGCGCGGGGGCGACCTTCGCGCCATGCTCACGCCGACAGCGGTGGGAGCCACCAGCGGCTTCATGGGGCTGGCCATCGTCCAGCCCGGTGACCGCATCGGCGAGCACTACCACCCGTACTCCGAGGAGTTCGTGTACGTCGTGAACGGTCTCCTGGAGGTGGATCTCGACGGTGAACCGCACCGGATGCGGCCCGACCAGGGCCTGCTGATCCCTCCCCATGTACGCCACCGATTCCGGAACGTCGGCGACGTCGAGGCACGCATGGTCTTCCACCTCGGCCCGCTCGCCCCGCGCCCCGAACTCGGCCACGTCGACACGGAGCACACGGAGTCCGCCGAGCGCGTCGCGCCGCCGGAACGAACGGAGGCCGCCTCATGACGCGCCGCGTGGGGGTCACCGGCGTGGGCGTCGTGGCCCCCGGCGGTATCGGCGTACCGGCCTTCTGGGACCTCCTCGCGAACGGGCGCACCGCGACCAGGGGCATCACGCTCTTCGACCCGGCCGGCTTCCGCTCCCGCATCGCCGCCGAGTGCGACTTCGACCCGGCGGCGCACGGGCTGGACGCGGACCAGATCGCCAGGTCGGACCGGTACGTCCAGTTCGCGATGGTGGCCGCCAGGGAGGCCCTCGGTGACGCGGGCCTCGACCCGGAGAAGGTGGACCCCTGGCGGATGGGGGTGTCGCTGGGCACCGCGGTCGGCGGCACCACCCGGCTGGAGCACGACTACGTCGCCGTCAGCGGCCGCGGTGCCCGATGGGACGTCGACCACCGGCCGGCCGGCCCGCATCTGGAACGGGCCTTCTCACCCAGCTCCCTCGCCTCGGCGGTGGCCGAACAGGTCGGCGCGCACGGTCCGGTGCAGACCGTCTCCACGGGCTGCACCTCCGGTCTCGACGCGATCGGCTACGCCTTCCACTCCATCGAGGAAGGCCGCGTCGACGTCTGCGTCGCCGGGGCGTCCGACTCACCGATCACCCCGATCACGGTGGCCTGCTTCGACGCGATCAAGGCCACCTCGGCGAACAACGACGACCCGGAGCACGCCTCCCGGCCGTTCGACGCCCGCCGCGACGGCTTCGTCATGGGCGAGGGCGGAGCGGTGCTCGTCCTGGAGGAACTGGAGCACGCCCGCGCCCGTGGCGCGACCGTGTACTGCGAGATCTCGGGTTACGCCACCTTCGGCAACGCCTACCACATGACCGGGCTGACCCCCGAAGGACTGGAGATGGCCGAGGCGATCAACCGGGCCCTCGACCACGCCCGGATGGACGGCTCGCAGATCGACTACGTCAACGCGCACGGCTCGGGCACCAAGCAGAACGACCGGCACGAGACGGCCGCCGTGAAGAGGGCGCTGGGCGCGCACGCCCATGACGTACCGATGAGTTCGATCAAGTCGATGGTCGGCCACTCGCTGGGGGCGATCGGGGCCATAGAGATCGCCGCCTGCGTACTCGCGCTGGTCCACCAGACAGTGCCGCCGACGGCGAACTACGAGAGCCCGGACCCGGAGTGCGACCTCGACTACGTGCCGCGCACCGCGCGCCCCCTGAAGCTGCGCAGCGTCCTGTCGGTCGGCAGCGGCTTCGGTGGCTTCCAGTCCGCGGTGGCCCTGACACGAACAGGTGGGAGGACACCATGAGAACCCGAAAAGCCCGGCGCACCGTCGTCACCGGCATCGGTGTCGTCGCTCCCAACGGCACCAACACCGAGGCCTTCTGGAAGAGGACGCACGAAGGCTTCAGCGCCCTCGACCGGGTCACCCGCGAGGGGTGCGAACATCTGCCGCTGCGGGTCGCGGGCGAGGTGCGCGGCTTCGAGGCGGTCGAGCTGATCGAGGAGCGGTTCGTCGTCCAGACCGACCGGTTCACGCACTTCGCGATGTCCGCCGCGGACATCGCCCTGGACGACGCCCGGCTGGGCCGTGCCGACTACGAGAACGCTCCGTACGACGTCGGCGTGGTGACCGCGGCCGGGTCCGGCGGCGGCGAGTTCGGCCAGCGTGAACTCCAGCGGCTGTGGGGGCAGGGTTCCACCTATGTGGGCCCGTACCAGTCCATCGCCTGGTTCTATGCCGCCAGCACCGGCCAGATCTCGATCCGCGGCGGCTTCAAGGGGCCGTGCGCGGTCGTGGCCAGCGACGAGGCCGGCGGTCTGGACGCGCTGGCGCATGCCGCCCGGTCGATCCGCCGGGGCACCGAAGCCGTGGTGGTCGGCGCCGCCGAGGCACCGCTGGCGCCCTACTCGGTCGTCTGTCAGCTCGGGTACGAGGACCTGAGCCGCAGCGACGACCCCGCCCGCGCGTACCGGCCGTTCACCTCGGACGCCTGTGGTTTCGTCCCCGCCGAGGGCGGCGCCATGCTGGTCGTCGAGGAGGAGCAGTCGGCACGTCGGCGCGGCGCACGGGTCCGGGCCGAACTCGCCGGGCACGCCGCCACGTTCACCGGTGCGTCCCGGTGGGAGGAGTCCCGGGAGGGGCTCGCCCAGGCGATCATCGGTGCCCTGCGGGAGGCCGACTGCGCGCCGGACGAGATCGACGTCGTCTTCGCGGACGCCCTCGGTGTACCGGCGGCCGACCGCGCCGAGGCACTCGCGATCGCCGACGCGCTCGGCGCGCACGGCCGGCGGGTACCGGTGACGGCGCCCAAGACCGGCATCGGGCGCGCGTACTGCGGGGCGCCGGTGCTGGACGCGGCCGCCGCCGTGCTCTCCATGGAGAACGCGCTGATACCGCCCACGCCGAACGTGTTCGAGGTATGCCATGACCTCGACGTCGTCACCGGCAGTGCGCGCCCCGCCGAGCTCCGGACGGCGCTGGTGCTCAGCCGCGGGCTCATGGGCTCGAACGCGGCCATGGTGCTGCGGCGCTCCACCGACACCCAATCGTAAGAAGGAGAAGTCCTCATGACCGAACGACTTACCTACGCGGAACTGGCCGTCCTGATGAAGAAGGGCGCCGGACTCACCGTGGACCCGCGCGACATGGAGAAGCGCCCCGGGTCCGCCTTCGACGAGTTCGGCCTCGACTCGCTGGGTCTCCTCGGCATCGTGGGCGTGCTGGAGAACCGGCACGGCCGGGCGTTGCCGACCGACGCCGACCGCTGCAAGACCCCGCAGGAATTTCTCGACCTCGTCAACAACACCCTCATGCAAGGAGCCTGACGTGTCCGGACACACCGAGAACGAGATCACCATCGCCGCCCCCCTGGACCTCGTCTGGGACGTGACGAACGATCTTGAGAACTGGCCGCGGCTGTTCAGCGAGTACGCCTCGGTCGAGGTGATCGAACGGGACGGCGACAGGACGCAGTTCCGTCTGACGATGCACCCCGACGAGAACGACAAGGTCTGGAGCTGGGTCTCCGAGCGGACCGTCGACCGGGCCGGCCGCACGGTCCGGGCCCGCCGTGTCGAGCCGGGCCCGTTCCAGCACATGGACATCCGGTGGGAGTACTCGGAGGTACCCGGCGGTACGAAGATGCGCTGGGCGCAGGACTTCGCGATGCGGCCCGACGCACCCGTCGACGACGCGTGGATGACCGACAACATCAACCGCAACTCCAAGGTCCAGATGGAACTCATCCGGGACAAGATCGAACAGCGCGCCCGGGAGCGCCGTACCGCCTCGGTCTCGGCCAGCTGACCCGCCGTCCGGCCCCACGGCCCGGCACCCGGCAGATCGGCCGGGTGCCGGGCCGCAACCAGAAAGGCATCCCACGATGCACCACGCTCTGATCGTCGCCCGGATGGTGCCGGGTTCCGCGCCGGACATCGCCGATCTGTTCGCCGAGTCCGACAGCAGTGAACTTCCGCACCTCGTCGGTGTCACCAGGCGCAAGCTCTTCCAGTTCGGCGACGTCTATCTGCACCTGATCGAATCGGAGCGCCCGCCGGGCCCCGAGATCGCCAAGGTGACCGGGCATCCGGCGTTCAAGGACATCAGCGAGAAGCTCACCGCCTATGTCAGCGCGTACGATCCGCAGACCTGGCGCGGGCCCAAGGACGCCATGGCCCAGGAGTTCTACCACTGGGAACGCGGTTCCACCGCCTGAGGCGACGGAAATCGCCCCGGGTCCGGCCGTGAGGCCGGACCCGGGGCGATTTCCGTCGTTCCCGGGGAGGGACGACCCGGGCGGGGGAATCAGCCGGGGACCACGCATTCGAAGGCGTGGAGGTAGGGGTTGACCGGAACGACCCTGCCGATCAGCAGGCCGGCATCCGAGATCCTGCCGACCAGGCTCTCCCTGGTGTGCTTCGCTCCGCCGACATTGAGGAGCAGCAACAGGTCCATCGCGGTGGTGAACCGCATCGAGGGGGTGTCGTCGACGAGGTTCTCGATGACGACGACCCTGGCTCCCGGGCGGGCCGCGGCGACGACATTGCGCAGTGTCCTGCGGGTGCTGTCGTCGTCCCACTCCAGGATGTTCTTGATGATGTAGAGATCGGCCGCGACCGGGATGGCCTCGCGGCAGTCCCCGGCCACGATACGAGTCCGGCCGACGAGCGGCCCCTCGTCCCGCAGCCGGGCATCGGCACGCGCCACCACACCCGGCAGGTCCATCAGGGTGCCGTGCAGCGACGGGTGCTTCTCCAGCAGGCTCGCCAGTACGTGCCCCTGGCCGCCGCCGATGTCGGCGACCGTGGACACCCCGGTGAGGTCGAGGAGTTCGGCGACATCCAGCGCGGACTGCATGCTGGAGGTGGTCATGGCCCGGTTGAAGACCTGGGCCGACTCGTGGGCGTCCTGATGGAGGTAGTCGAAGAACCCCTTGCCGTGCACGTCCGAGAAGACGCTCCTGCCGGTGCGCACCGCGTCGTCGAGGTGCGGCCAGACCTCCCAGGTCCAGGGCTCGGTGCACCACAGCGAGATGTAGCGCAGGCTGTTCGGGTCGTCCTCGCGCAGCAGACGGGACATCTCGGTGTGGGCGAAGTACCCGTCCGGGGTCTCGGTGAAGATCCCGTAGCAGGACAGGGCGCGGAGCAGCCTGCGCAGCGGCGCCGGCTCGGTCTTCGCCAGTGCTGCGAGTTCCTGTGCGGACGCGGGCGTCTCGCCCAGCGCGTCGGCGACGCCCAGCCGGGCCGCGGCGCGCACGGCGGCGGCGCGCGCCGCCCCGAAGACGATCTCGCGCAGTTGCATGGCCGGCTGAGGGGGTGTGACGGGGTGCGGGACGGCGGCGTGGACGGCGGTCGAGGCGGGGGTGGGTGCGGGGGTGGGACTCACAGTGGTCATGCTGGTTCGCTTCTCCTCGTACGGTGGTGCGCCGGTCAGCACATCCCGGCCGGCGTGGACTTCGTGCAGACGTTGGCGACGAAGGTGTTGCCCTTGCCGGTGTCCCCGTTGGCCAGGTCGGACGGCTTGTTGCCGAGCGCGACGTTGCCGCTGACGGTGTTGCCGGTGTTCTTCGTGCCCACGAAGCTCTTGAACAGCACGACGCCGCCGGAGAGCGGCGTGGCGCCCACGTTGCCGCTGATGGTGTTCGAACGGACCTGGGTGTCCGCCGCTCCGGTGAGCACGACACCGGAACCCTGCAGGGCGGGCAGCCGTTTGGTGGCGGCGCAGAACTTGTTGTTGCCGGTGATCTGGTTCGCCCGGATCGTCATGGCTCCGGCCTGCGGCCTGCCCTCGTCGCCCACGACGAACACACCGGTGCAGTTGCCGGTGAAGGTGTTGTCGTGGACCGACAGGTTCCTGACGCGCCTGGCGGTGAAGCCGATGCGGTTGTCCGTGAGCGTGTTGTCCTGGAGTTCGGTGCCGCGCGTGTCGGTGGCACCACCCTCCTCGTCGACGGTGTTCGCGACGAAGATGCCCGCGTCGCCGTTGGCGCGGGCGGTGTTGCCCGTGAACACGCCGCGGGTGGAGCGCTCCTGGGCGATGCCCCAGACACCATTGTGTTCGGAGGTCACCCGCCGGACGGACAGCTTGTCCGTCCGGGAGGCCCAGACGCCGTTCTTCTTGAATCCGGAGACGGTGAGCGAATCGATGGTCACGCCGTCGACGGTCCGGCCCGATCGGCCCAGGACGCAGATGCCGCTGCCGGTCTTCACGCACGCGTCCGCGGACGGCGCGCTCTTCGCGGCGGGCCGGATGACGGTGCGGTCGCCGGAGCCGCGCAGGGTGAGGCCCGGCTTGGTGACCAGGACGCTCTCCCGGTACGTGCCGGGCAGGACGACGACGGTGTCACCCGGCTGCGCGGCGTCCACCGCCTTCTGGATCGACTGGCCGGGCCGCACCACGTGGGGGTTGGCGGCTGAGGCGGACGGAATGGCCGCGCCGAGTCCCGCGGCCGAGGCGACCACGACCGGGACGAGGCTCTTGATGTGTCGTTTCCTCATGAACCGAAGTTATGGGCGATTTCGCCCTGTTGCCACATAGGGTGAGCGGTTGGAGACAGTACGTGCCCGAATGGCTTACGCCGGGCTCGGTGCCCGGCGTCCGGTGCCCCCTGGTCGGCCCGGACGTACGACGGCGCAGTCGGGTGATCAGGCCGGAGCCGGGCGGTCGGCCCGCGGGTGAACCGCGCCGACCGCCGTTCGGGTGTCCCGCCCGCCACCGAGCCGGCCACTGACTCGCCGCTGACCCGGCCCCAGGTCCAGGCTCCGCCCCCGGCCCGTTCCCGCTCGTGCCCCCCGGCCCGTTCCCGCTCGTGACCCCCGGCCCCGGTCCTCGGCCGCCGTCCGGGCCCCCCGTTTCCGCCTCGGTCGTCGACCGGGCCCCGGCTCTCGGCCCCGGGGCCCGGTCCTCAGCCCTCGTCCCCGCGCCGGGGCGCCACGACCGAGCGGGCCCACCGGTAGTCGGCCTTGCCGCTCGGGGAGCGTTGGATCTGCCGGGCGATCACCAGCCTGCGAGGGATCTTGTAGCCGGCCAGACGGGTCCTGCAGTGCGCCTGGACATCGTCGAGCGAAGGCTCGTCCGCCCCCTCCTTCAGCTGCACCACCGCCGCGACGTGGTTCCCCCACCGCTCGTCGGGCACGCCGGCGACGAGCGCGTCGTACACATCCGGATGGGCCTTCAGTGCCTGCTCGACCTCCTCGGGATACACCTTCTCGCCCCCGGTGTTGATGCACTGCGAGCCCCGGCCGAGGACCGTGACGATGCCCTCCGCGTCGACGGTCGCCATGTCGCCGAGCAGGACCCAGCGCTCGTCGCCCCGGCGGAAGAACGTCTCCGCGGTCTTGCGCGGGTCGTTGTAGTACCCGAGCGGCACATGGCCGCGCTGGGCGATCCTCCCCTGCTCGCCCGGGGCGACCGGCTCGTACGTCACCGGATCGACCACAGCCGTACGGGAGTTGACCTGGAGCCGGAACCCGTTCTCCGGGCCCGAGTCGGCCGTCGCCGTGCCGTTGAACCCGGACTCCGACGAGCCGAAGTTGTTCAGCAGCATCACCGTCGGCACCAAGGCCTGGAACTCGGCACGCACCGAGTCCGACATGATCGCACCCGAGCTGGAGATGGAGAACATCGACGAACAGTCGGTGCCTTTCAGTGGGCCCTTCAGTGCGTCGATCAGCGGCCGCAGCATCGCGTCGCCCACCAGGGACACGCTGGTGACCTTCTCCTTCTCGATCGTGCGGAGCACCTCTTCCGGAACGAACTTGCGGTGGATCACGACCCGTTGCCCGAAGTTGAATCCGATGAACGCGGTGAGCGTCGAGGTGCCGTGCATCAGCGGGGGAGTGGGGAAGAAGGTGATCCCGTCACCGCCCGCGGCCACCCGCTCGGCCAGTTCCGGCGGGGACTTCACCGGCTCACCGGTCGGCGCGCCGCCGCCGAGGCCGGAGAAGAAGAGGTCCTCCTGGCGCCACATCACACCCTTGGGCATTCCGGTGGTGCCCCCGGTGTAGATGATGAACTGGTCGTCCGCCGAGCGCGGCGGGAAGCCGCGCTCCGGGCTCCCCGACGCCTCGGCGTCGGTGAACGCCACCGCGTCCGGACCGCGGACGCCCGCCACCGGAGCCCCCACCCGGACCAGGTGACGAAGGGTCGGGGCCTTGGGTGCGGCGGCCGAGACCCGCGCGTCGAACTCGGCATCGAAGACCAGTGCCGCCAGATCCGCGTCACGGTAGAGATAGACCAACTCCTCTTCCACGTAGCGGTAGTTGACGTTGACCGGAACGATGCGGGCCTTGAGGCAGGCCAGCACTGTCTGGAGGTACTCGACTCCGTTGTAGAGGTGCAGCCCCAGATGCTCGCCCGGGGTGATGCCCGCCTCGATCAGATGGTGGGCGAGGCGATTGGCGGCCGCGTCCAGCTCCGCGTACGTCAGCCTGCGCTCCGCACCCGTCCCGGGATGGTCGAGGTGGACGAGCGCCTCGCGTTCCGGGACCGCGTCGACGACCGACTCGAACAGGTCGGCAAGGTTGTACTCCACCGTTCCTCCTGACCCCGGATGCTGACTGGCTCGGCGGTCATTACAGCGCCGGGAGGCGCAAGTGGGAAGGGGGCCACCGAAGAAATCTGACTGACTGTCAGCAAACTATTGAACTGGACCCCCGCCTACTGCAACCTGTTCTAGGTCTTGAGACGGGAGGCAGACAATGGGTGGTACGGAACACCTCACCGTGCGGCGCGAGGGCGCCACGCTGGTGCTCACCTTGAACAGGCCGGAGGCGAAGAACGCCCTCTCGCTGCCGATGCTGGTCGGGCTGTACGACGGCTGGCTGGCGGCCGACGAGGACGACAACGTCCGCTCGGTCGTCCTCACCGGCGCGGGCGGCTGCTTCTGCGCGGGCATGGACCTCAAAGCCCTGGCGGGCAAGGGGATGGAGGGCGAGCAGTACCGCGACCGGATGACCGCCGACCCCGATCTGCACTGGAAGGCGATGCTGCGCCACCACCGACCGCGCAAGCCGGTCATCGCCGCCGTCGAGGGCCACTGCGTGGCGGGCGGCACCGAGATCCTGCAGGGCACCGACATCCGTATCGCCGGGGCGAGCGCCACCTTCGGGCTCTTCGAGGTCAGGCGCGGCCTCTTCCCCATCGGGGGGTCGACGGTACGGCTGCCGCGCCAGATCCCCCGGACCCACGCCCTCGAAATGCTCCTCACCGGACGTCCGTACAGCGCCGAGGAGGCGGCCGGCATCGGGCTGATCGGACGGGTCGTCCCCGACGGCACCGCATTGGAGCAGGCCCTCGAAGTCGCCGAGCGGATCAATGGCTGCGGCCCGCTCGCCGTCGAAGCCGTCAAGGCATCCGTGTACGAGACCGCGGAGATGACCGAGGCCGAGGGCCTCGCCGCCGAACTGAAGCGCGGGTGGCCGGTCTTCGCCACCGCCGACGCCAAGGAAGGCGCCCGCGCCTTCGCCGAGAAGCGCCCGCCCGTCTACCGGCGCGCCTGAGCCAAGGAGGCAACCGTGCCCGAGATCCTCAGCGCACCGCTGGTGCTCGAATTCCCCTTCACCCGATCCCTCGGTCCCGTCCAGAGCGCCTTCCTCACCGGGCTGCGCGAACGCACCGTCCTCGGCGTCCGGACCAGCGCGGGAAAGGTCCTCGTCCCACCGGTCGAGTACGACCCCGTCACCGCTGAGGAGATCCGCGAGCTGACCGACGTCGCCGACACCGGCACCGTCACCACCTGGGCCTGGAACCCCGCCCCGCGCCGCGGCCAGCCCCTCGACACCCCCTTCGCCTGGGTCCTCGTCCGGCTCGACGGGGCCGACACCGCCCTGCTGCACGCCTTGGCCGCGCCCGGCCCCGAAGCCGTCCGTACCGGCATGCGGGTGCGGATCCGCTGGGCGCCCGAGCGGACCGGTGCCATCACGGACATCGCCTGCTTCGAGCCGTACGACGGGGAGGCCGGCCAACCCGCGCCGCGCGGCGACGAGTTCAGCGACCCCGTCCACGGCATCGTCACCCCGGCCCGTCTCGACTACCGCTACACGCCGGGCCGCGCCCAGGGCGCCTACATCAGCGCGCTCTCCGAGCGGCGCATCGTCGGCGAGCGCTGCCCGTCCTGCGCCAAGGTGTACGTGCCGCCCCGCGGCGCCTGCCCCACCTGTGGCGTCGCCACCACGGAACAGGTCGAGGTCGGCCCGCGCGGCACCGTGACCACGTACTGCATCGTCAACATCAAAGCCAGGAACCTCGACATCGAAGTCCCCTACGTCTACGCGCACATCGCCCTCGACGGGGCCGACCTCGCACTGCACGCACGGATCGGCGGCATCCCGTACGACCAGGTGCGCATGGGCCTGCGGGTCGAACCCGTCTGGACCGAGGGCGGTCGTCACCCCGAGCACTACCGGCCGACCGGAGAGCCGGACGCCGACTACGACGCGTACAAGGAGCTGCTGTAGATGCGAGACGTAGCGATCGTCGCCTTCGCGCAGACGGACCATCTCAGGCGCACCGACGAACTCTCCGAAGTCGAGATGCTGATGCCCGTCCTCCACCAGGTCCTGGACACGACCGGTCTCAGGGCGAGCGACATCGGTTTCACCTGCTCGGGGTCGAGCGACTATCTCGCGGGGCGCGCCTTCTCCTTCACCATGGCGCTCGACGGCGTCGGCGCCTACCCGCCGATCTCCGAGTCCCATGTGGAGATGGACGGCGCGTGGGCGCTCTACGAGGCCTGGGTGAAGATCCGGACGGGCGAGGCCGACACCGCGCTCGTGTACTCCTACGGCAAGTCCTCGCCCGGTGAGGTGCGCGATGTCCTCACCCGTCAGCTCGACCCGTACTACGTCGGCCCGCTCTGGCCGGACTCCGTCGCCCTCGCCGCGCTCCAGGCGCAGGCGCTGATCGACGCGGGCGACACCGACGAGGCCGCCCTCGCGGCGATCGCCACCCGGAGCCGCGCCGCCGCCGCGGACAACCCGCACGCCCAGATGGCAGGCCCGGTCCCGGCCGGCGCGTACGTCGTACAGCCGCTGCGGACCGGTGACTGCCCACCGGTCGGCGACGGCGCGGCAGCCGTCGTCCTCGCCGCCGGTGACACCGCACGGGCCCTGTGTCCCCGCCCCGCCTGGATCCGCGGCATCGACCACCGCATCGAGGCCCACAGCCTCGGGGTCCGCGCACTGACCGAATCACCCTCCACCCGGCTCGCCGCCGAGCGGGCCGGGGTGTTCGAACGGCCCGTGGACACCGCCGAACTGCACGCGCCCTTCACCTCCCAGGAAGTGGTGCTGCGCAAGGCGCTCCGACTGGACGACAGCGTCACCGTGAACCCGTCCGGCGGCGCGCTCGCCGCCAACCCCGTCATGGCCGCCGGGCTGATCCGCCTCGGCGAGGCAGCGGCCCGCATCCACCGCGGCGAGTCCGACCGGGCGCTCGCCCACGCCACCTCCGGGCCCTGTCTGCAACAGAACCTGGTCGCCGTACTCGAAGGGGAGAGCGCTCATGCCTAAGGAGCCCGTGGCCGTCGTCGGCATCGGCCAGACGAAGCACGTCTCGGCCCGCCGGGACGTCTCCATCGCCGGACTCGTCCGCGAGGCCGCCGTCCGCGCGCTTCAGGACGCCGGACTGACCTGGGCGGACATCGACGCCGTCGTCATCGGCAAAGCCCCGGACTTCTTCGAGGGCCTGATGATGCCGGAGCTGTATCTCGCCGACGCGCTCGGCGCGGTCGGCAAGCCGATGCTGCGGGTGCACACCGCGGGCTCGGTCGGTGGCTCCACCGCACTGGTCGCCGCCAACCTGGTCTCCGCACGGGTGCACCGCACGGTCCTCACACTCGCCTTCGAGAAACAGTCCGAGTCCAATGCCATGTGGGGCCTCTCGCTGCCGATCCCCTTCCAGCAGCCGCTGCTGGCGGGAGCGGGCGGCTTCTTCGCCCCGCACGTCCGGGCGTACATGCGCCGCACCGGGGCGCCCGACACGGTCGGTTCTCTCGTCGCCTACAAGGACCGCCGCAACGCGCTGAAGAATCCGTACGCGCACATCCACGACCCGGACATCACCCTGGAGAAGATCCGGTCCGCACCGATGCTCTGGGATCCGATCCGCTACTCGGAGACCTGCCCGTCCTCCGACGGGGCCTGCGCGATGATCCTCACCGACCGTGCCGGAGCGGACCGTTCGCCGCATCCGCCCGCCTGGGTGCACGGCGGCGCGATGCGCAGCGAACCGACGCTCTTCGCCGGCAAGGACTTCGTCTCGCCGCAGGCGGGCAAGGACTGCGCCGCCGACGTGTACCGGCAGGCCGGGATCAGCGACCCGCGACGGGAGATCGACGCCGTCGAGATGTACGTGCCGTTCTCCTGGTACGAGCCGATGTGGCTGGAGAACCTCGGCTTCGCCGCCGAGGGGGAGGGCTGGAAGCTCACCGAGTCCGGCGCCACCGCGCTCGACGGAGACCTCCCGGTGAACCCGTCGGGCGGGGTGCTGTCCACCAATCCCATCGGCGCCTCCGGCATGATCCGCTTCGCGGAGGCCGCGTTGCAGGTACGGGGGCAGGCGGGTGAGCACCAGGTGGCGTGGGCACGGAAGGCGCTCGGCCACGCTTACGGCGGCGGGGCGCAGTTCTTCTCCATGTGGCTGGTCGGAGCCGAGCCCCCCACCCGCTGACCGCAGGCCGTCCCGGACCGGAGGAAGCCTCCCCGGCGGCCTGTCCCGGGCCGTCGGCGGCAGGGCGATTGCAAAGTCGCGTGATCTCGGATCGTTGCGGGTCAGTTGAGTCCGAGGATGGTCAGGGGGCGTTCGTAGGGGCGGAGGGCGGAGGGCGGAGGGCAGTGGTGCGGAGTCCTGCGGCGATGTTGGTGTGCCCGGCGGTGCGGAGTCGGTTGATGGCGAAGCTGCGCTGAGTGGCCATGTTCTCCGGGCTGTGTCCGGTGCGGATCTTTGAGGCGTCTTCGCGGAAGGCCGTGTCTCTGACGAGGTGGAGCCGGTTTTCGGTCGCCCAGTGCGCTCTCAGGATTTTTGCGATGCGTTCCGGGGTTGCCTGGCGGCTGGTCAGGTCGGTGATGGTGATGACGTACACGGTTTCGCGGCTCTGCTGGCCGGTCTTGGTATCGGTGCGGTGGCGTAGGTCTCTGGCGACCTGGGCGGCGTGGGGGAAATCGACACCGAGGTCGGTGACGGTCAGGGCCTGCACGACACGAGTCTCCTTGCGGCCGTGGCCGGTGGTGCGGTCGTAGAACTTCGCCGTCGCCTCGCCCCAGGGCAGGGTTCGCAGCTGTTCGTAGAGGTTCTTCTGGTTGCGCTTCACGGTGAAGGCGTACTGGGCCTTCTTGGTCTCGGCGAGGAAGCGGGCATGGCCGCGCCGGGTATGCAAAGCGTCGCCGGTCACGGTGACTCCTCGCAGTTCATAGGGGTCAGCAGGGCGGCGAAGCACGTGATTTCGTTCGTCTTGGCCGGGACTCTCAGCTGGGTGACGGTCATGCCGGTGCCGGTCGTCGCGGCCGGCAGGTGGGCGGCCGGGGTGGTGTCGTGGCGCGTGCCGCGGGCGCTCTTGCCGTCGAGGGCGAGGGCGAGGGTGTCGATGTCGGCCGGGTCGTGACCCAGGAGGTCGGCCAGGCCGCCGGGACAGGTGTCCTTGATGATCCGGCGGATCGTCGTACCGCTGGGCGCCACCCGTACGGCCAGAGCGGTTGCGGTGCGGGCACCGAGGCGGGCCAGAACATCCTGCGGGGCGTCGGCCGCCCACTTCTTGATCGCTGCGAGGCTCCTCGCCCCACTCGCCACTATGCGTTCGGTCGCGCACCCGACCGGCATTGTCACACCGCCGTGACCTGCACACTCATGAGAGCACCACGACTTTGAAATCTCCCTGCTGTTGGGGGGCGACCAGAACGGCTACGACATCCCCTTTCCATACGCCGTTGTCACGCAGCGTATGAAATATCCCGAGGACGGAACGGTTCAGTTCGGCACCTGATATCACCTGACCGCGCCAGCGAAGAACCGGACGGTCCGAATCCAATGAGCACACCGAGAGAATGTCCGAGACCTAACTGTCGCTTTCGCTCCATCATTAGCCCTGTAGAGTCATCCCCTGCCTCTCCATGGAAACCCCGCCGACTTCCGTTCCACTGACCCGGGTGAATTCCGATCCTCCCATTCGGAAGATATGCAGGGAAGGACGTTCGGCCCGCTTAATCGGCAGTCCGAAAGGGCCGCCCGCACGGGGTAGCCGTCTGGGTACTCTGCCGCTCCCGATGGCCCCAGGACACCCACCAGGACGGGCTCCGGGAGCAGGCGCACCGGCGGGGGCGCCCGCCCCCGTGCCCGGAACGGAGCACGGGGCGGGACAGAGGCAGAACGCGAGGTGGGGCACGGAATTCCCGCGAGGTCAAACATCAAGTTCAGAAATTGACAGAGCACTTGGCGGCATGCCCCCGGGAGCGTACTAAATCGCCGGCCCGGTCACATCTTCAAGAATTGACAGAACGCTGGGCGGCATGCCCTCGGGTACGCCGGAAAATCGCCGACTGTTATCGGTCGCCAGGGAATTGACACCCGCCTGATGGTTGCTTACGGTCCGTTCGTCAGGTTTTCCAGACCGCATCCGAAGGTATTCATGACTACATCCACGTTGCCGAAGTCCAGGCAGCAGTTGATTCTTGCCGTTCTCATGGTGTGTTCACTGCTGATCTGGCTGGACAACACCGTCCTGAGTACCACCCTGGAGACCCTCGCGGACCCGGTCCGTGGGCTGAACGCCAGCCCGGCCGAGCTGCAGTGGGCCACCGGCTCGTACACGCTGGCCTTCGCCACCTTGATGTTCACCGCGGGCGCACTGGGCGACCGCTTCGGTCACCGGACCGTGCTCGCAACAGGCCTGGTGGTCTTCGCCGCGTCCTCGGTGTGGGCGGCGTTCGCGGGCGACGCGGGGCAGCTGGTCGCCGCGCGGGCCGCGATGGGCGTCGGCAGCGCGCTGATCATGCCCGGCAACCTGGCCATCCTCATGTGGACATTCACCGGCCCGGCGCGGTCGACCGCGATCGCCATCTCCTCGACCTCCGCCGGTGTCGGCATGGCCGTGGGCCCGGTGCTCGCCGGCGTGCTGCTCGACCACTTCTGGTGGGGCTCGGTCTTCCTGGTCAACGTCCCGGTCGTGGTCCTCGCGCTGATCGGCATCGCCCTGCTGGTCCCGAACTTCCGCAGCCCCGTCGTGCGACCGCTGGACCCGGCCGGAATGCTGCTGTCGATCAGCGGCCTCGCGGCGCTCGCCTACGGACTGATCCGCACGGGGCAGGTAGCGGCCTGGGGCCGTACGGACGTCTGGGCGCCGATCGTCGTCGGACTGATCCTGCTGGCCGTGTTCGTCCGCGTCGAACTGCGCAGCAAGATGCCGAGCTTCGACCCCCGGCTTCTCGCCCAGCGCGCGTTCGGTGGCGGCAACGTAGCCCTCGGACTGCTTCTGTTCGCCATTTCCGCCGTCACCTTCTACAACGCGTTCTACCTGCAGGGCGCCCGCGGCTACTCGCCGATCGAGGCGGGCCTGGCCAGCCTCCCGACCGCGCTCGGCGCGACCCTGGGGGCACCCGTGGGCGCGCGCCTGGTGCATCGCTGGTCGCTGCGGCTCGTCGCCGTGCCGGCCCTCACCGTCGCGGCGCTGACCATGGGCGCGTACGGGCTCTTCGGGCTGAGCACTCCCCTCGTCTGGATCGAGGTCCTGCTGCTGGTCCAGGGCCTGTCCATCGGCATGGTGCTCGGCCCGGTGACCGCGGCGCTGATCAGCACCCTGCCGTTGGAACGCGCCGGCGCCGGATCGGCCGTCACCAACACCGTGCGCCAGACCGGCAGCGTGATCGGGATCGCCGTCGGCGGCACGATCATGTCGATCGTGTACCGGCGCGCGATCGAACCCTCGCTGCACGGTGTCCCCGGACCGGTGCGGGACCAGGCGCGGGTCTCCGCCGAACAGGCCCGGCACGTCGCCACCACGTCCCACTTGCCCGCGCTCGGGTACGCCGCCGATGACGCGTTCGTCCACGCCATGCACGTCGGTGCAATCTGGATCATGCTCATCGCGCTCTTCGGCGCGGCTGTACTACTGATGGCCCTGCGCGCGGTCCGCAAGCCCGCGGCTGCCGGGGGCGAGCCGGAGCCCGCGCAGGAAGACGGCCCGACCACGGACGAGGCGGCCCCCCGGGCCGGGGCCGATGCCCGGCCCGTCCGCGAGGGCGACGACGTGGGCACCCGCTGACGCCATGGGAACCAGGCAGAAACTCCCCGAGGCGCGGTCGGACAGTCAGGCCACTTACCTGCCCGACCGGCACATATTCGCCCTGTGGACCTGGGCCGACGGCGCCGTGGGGGCGGCCCCGCCGGTCGGCGACGTCGAGACCGTTCCCCTGGTCGTGCCGACGCCGGACCTCGGCAGGCTCAAGGTGTCCGACGTCGACTGCGTGCTGATCGAGCCGGACCGGCTCGTGGCCGTGCCCCTCGACTCGCCCGGCCGGTCGGTGAAGGTCTGGCGGTCGTGGATCGCGGGCGACGAGTCGGCTCTGCCGATCGCCGCGCACGCGGTCCCCGACGCCACAGGTGTCGCCGTGACGACGGCAGAGCACGCGGGCGGCGCCTTCCGCCGCACCACCTCGGTGGGGGCCGAGATGCGCACGGCGCTCACCGCCAAGCTGCGGCCTTACCAGGTGCGCGGGGTGAGCTGGCTGCGCGAGACCATCGAGACGCACGGCGGCGCGGTGCTGGCCGACGAAATGGGACTCGGCAAGACCTTGCAGACCATCGGTTGTGTCGCCGGACGCGCCGAGAAGGCGCCGCAACTGGTGGTCTGCCCCACGTCGTTGGTGGGGAACTGGGCGCACGAGATCGCGCGGTTCGCACCCGGACTGCGGACCACGATCTGGCGCGGTGGGCCGCTGCCCGAGGTGGACAGCGGCACGGTGGTGCTCACCGGCTATCCCACGCTGCGCACGCACACCCCGGCCCTGGCGGGGATCCAGTGGAGCACCGCGGTCTTCGACGAGGCGCAGGTCCTGAAGAACCCCCGTACGCAGGTGTCGAAGGCCGCGCGCACCATCGCGGCCGACGCGCGGATCGCCCTGACCGGAACGCCCGTCGAGAATCACCTCGACGAGCTGTGGGCCCTGCTCAATCTGGTCGCACCGCACCTGTTCGCGAACCGGACGCAGTTCCGCCGTCGCTTCGTGCGGCCGATCGCGGACGGCTCCCCGGCCGCTTCCGCCCGGTTGCGCGGGGCCATTGAGCCGGTCGTGCTGATGCGGAAGAAGTCCCAGGTCGCAGGGTCACTCCCACCCAAGATCCACGCCGATCTCATCTGCGACCTCAGCGAGGAGCAGGAGCAGCTGTACGACCGGCTGCTGGACCAGGTCATCGACGACGGCTTTGGCAGCGGCGCCCAGCGGCAGACCAAGGTGCTCGCGGTCCTGACGTCGCTCAAGCAGGTCTGCAACCATCCGGGCCTGATCACGGACGACCTCGGTGAGCTGTCGGGCAGGTCGGGCAAGCTCGACCTGTGCGCCGACATCGTGGCCGACAACTTGGAGAACGACTCTCCGACCCTCGTCTTCACCCAGTACCGGCAGACCGGTGAGCTGCTGGTCCGGCACTTCGCCGAACAGTTCGGGGTGAGTACGCCGTTCTTCCACGGTGGCCTGAACCAGGAGCAGCGGGCCGACATCGTCCGCCGGTTCCAGTCCGACGACGGCCCGAAGGTGCTCGTCCTCAGCCTGAAAGCAGGGGGCACCGGGCTCACGCTCACGCGCGCGGCCGACGTCATCCACTTCGACCGGTGGTGGAACCCGGCCGTGGAGGCCCAGGCGTCCGACCGGGTCCACCGGATCGGTCAGACCCGCACGGTCACCGTCACCACCCTGACCACCGGTACCACTGTCGAGGAGCACATCGCGGCCATGCACAACCGTAAGTCCGCGCTGTCGGACATCGCCGACACGTCCAGCGTCGCCGAGCTGACCCGACTGGACGACGACCGTCTCATCGAGGTCCTGCGCCGGAAGCGAGTCAACTGACCATGGCCGACCACGACTACGGTTACACGAAGTGGGGCAAGGACTGGGTCCGGTTCGCCGAGTCGTTGCGCCAGACCCGTCCTGATCCCCAGCTGCCGAGCGCACGCCGCACGGCACGCGACGGGAAGGTCCAGATCACGTTCGACGACCGGACCGTGCGTGCCGTCGTGCACCGAGGTCGCGGCACCTCGGTGGTCACGATCGAGGTCGCGCCGATGTCCCCGGGGGCGACGGCCGAGATCTCCCGTCAGCTGAGCGGCATCCAGCCCCTGCTCACCGACGACCTGTACCGCGCGATCGCCGACGCGGGCCATCCGCCCGCGCCGGCCCTCGACAGCGTCGACTGCTCCTGCCCGACCGCCACCCTGCGGTGCATCCATGAGCTGTCCGTCTACTACGACATGGCGCGGCGCATCGACGACGATCCCCGCATCGCTCTTGACGTGCAGGGCTTCTTCCGCGCTTCGGCGGGCGGCGGCCAGGCGCCCGCCGAAGCGACGGCACAGCGCTGGATCGCACTCAACTCCCTTGATCCGGCCGCCTACTTCACGGCGGCCGATTGACCCGGCCGGCCTGAGGGGGAGCGGTGCGTGCCCGCCCGGCGGGCACGCACCCTCACCACCCGCTGAGCCCGCTGATGCCCCCGCATCCTCCGGCCGCGACGGCCCCGCTCGCGGATGTCCAGATCGCCTTCGTCGAGGGATTCATCGCGATGCGCAACGCCGGCAAACCCGGCAGCCCATCACTGATCTTCACCCCGGCCGAATGGCGCGCCTTCGTGGTGAACGCCCGCGACGACGAATGCGACCTCACCCGAGCGCCGGACGCCCGGCGCGCCTCAGGGCCACAGCAGCTCGCGCAGCCAACCATCCCCGTCGGCACGGTAGTTGAGGCGTGTGTGCCTGCGCTGCTTGTCGCCCTGCCGGAACTCCACACTCCGTGGACGCACCGTGTACAGCGTCCAGCCCGGCGGTACGAGATCCGGCTCCCGCTCCAGGCGCGCCAGCGACTCGCGCACCGCGGCGTCGCGCTCCGCGAGGTCGGTGAGAGGGGTGCTCTGCCGTCCGAGCAACGACTCCGCCCGGGCCGCGGCGCCCCGGGCGAGGAAGTCCGCCGCGCTCTGCTCGGCGCTCTCGGCGACCACGGGCCCGCGCACCCGGATCTGCCGGGCCAGGGAAGACCAGTAGAAGGTGAGCGCGACGAAAGGGCGTTGAGTGAGATCGCCGCCCTTCCGGCCGCCCGTGTCCGAGGCGAACTGCCAGCCGTGCGCGGTGACGTTCTTGAGGATCAGAGTGCGGGCGGTCGGATTCCCGTCCGCACCCGCCGTCGACAGGACCATGGCGTGCGGCTCCCGCACCTCGGCCTCCAGGGCATGGAGCAGCCATTCGATGAAGAGCTCGGCAGGGGTCTCCGGCGCGGTCCGCGGGTCGAATCCGGGGAGCTCGCCCCGGAACACCTCGATGTCGCGCAGCAACTGACGCAGCTCGGTCACGCCACTCTCCCTCTTCGAGAACTAATGGTTGGAGTGGAAGTTACCATTAGCACCATGTCCGATCCCCGACTCGCGCTCGACCTGGCCCTCACCATCCGCCACGACGGCCGGGGCGGCGTGACCGACGACCTCGACAGTCCGGCTGGGCTGAGCCGGTGGGTGCGCGAGCGGTGCGCCCGGCTCGATGACGTGGCGGTCGGCGACGGATGGGCGGCCGACGAGGCAGCCCTGGAAGCCGTACGGGCGCTGCGCGCCGCCGTCCGGGCGCTCTTCGCGTACGCCGTCCGCCCCGGCGAGCCGAGCCCTGCCGACGCCGCGAGGCTCCTTTCCTTCGACGAGGCGCTGCGCCGGCTCAATGCCGCCGCCGGCGCGGTCCCGACCGTGCCGCGTCTGGACTGGGCGCCGGACCGCGATCCCGTCGCCCGTGACCACCCGACCGACGCAATCGCGGAACGGAACGCTCTGCCCGCCGCCCTCGCCCGCGCGGCCATCGGATTCCTCGCCGGACCGGACCGCGCGGCGCTGCGCGCCTGCCACGCCCCACGGTGCGTGCGCTACTTCATCAAGGAGCACCCCCGCCAGGAGTGGTGCAAGCCGTCCTGCGGCAACCGCGCCCGGGTCGCACGCCATCATGAGCGCCACCGCGCCACGTAGCGTGGTGGGCGTGACAGGCGAGCGCGATCTTCGAACCCTGCTGAGCGGCATGCGGCCGGAGCTGAACCCCGGCCGCTATGTCTTCACCACCACGCCCCGCGACACGGTGCCCGAGGGCGTCGACCCGGTTGTCACGGTCGCCGAGCCCGAAGGGCTCACCCTGGTGCTGTCCGAGGAACAGGCCGTCTCGGCAGGTCTGCGTCACGACTACGTGGCAGGTTGGATCACGCTCCGTGTCCACTCGGCGCTGGACGCGGTGGGGCTCACCGCCGCCGTGTCCCTGGCGCTCACCGACGTGGGGCTGAGCTGCAATGTGGTGGCCGGCTTCCATCACGATCACCTGTTCGTTCCGTACGACCGGGCCACCGAGGCCGTCGAGGTCCTGGAGGCGCTGGCCGCAGAGTCCGGCTGACGGCGGGGACGCGGAGTCTGCGCAGCCGGTTCCGCCGGGCCGCGGCACGCCGGGCCGCGGACCCGGCCGCGCCCAGGTCTGCTCGGACCCGGCTCCGCAACGTGAGCCCGGACACGTAACATGTCTGCATGTCCTTCCTCCGCCGCCGTAGCGCCGCCACACCCGCGGGCCCCGACTTCGACGTCCTGGCCATGGACCCGGGGGACTGGCCCGGAAATCTCGGCGCCGGCCTGCTGCCCGCCCCCGACGGGAGCTGTCAGGGTGTCTTTCTGCGGTACGACCTGTTCGGTGGCCGCGGCCCCGCGATGATCATCGGCAATCTCCCGGAGGGCTCGCCCGCCCGCGAGACCGAGGAGGGCCAGGTTCCGTTCGAGGTCGCCCAGCTTCTTCTCGCGCTGGAGAACGACGAACCGGTCGAGGTCACCGGTACCGAGGACATGCCCGTGATGCAGGGCGACAACCTGCTGATCGTGCGCCGCGTCAAGCTCTCCGAGAGCCGGATCTCCTGCGTCCAGTTCGACCGCAGCGACGGGGTGCTCGTCACCATCGCCAGCTGGGACCGGCCGATCACCGACGATCTGTACACCCTGCTGAAGCCCCTGCCGGCCGAGCTGTTCCAGCAGGGCTGATTCCGCCCTGCGCCTTGGCCGCCCGTACTCGACGGGCGGCTGCGGAACACTCGCCCCGTCCATCTGTCCAAGTGTTCGCGGCCTCTGTCCATGAGGCCGCTTTGTCATGTGCCTTGCCGGAGCAATCGTCGGACCTTTACCGTCGGCGGCATGACATCCGGGATGACGCGACGCACCACGGTGAAGACAGTGATAGGCGCAACCGGCGCTCTGGCGCTCGGTATCCCTACTGCCTCCGGCACGGCAGTGGCTGCCAGTACCTCCGATGAATCGAAGGGAGCGAAGAGCGCCGCCCACCCAAGGACATCGGTGGAACCGATACTCCGGTACCACGCCCCCGCCGCCGGCTGGGAGCGTGAGTCCCTGCCGATCGGCGGTGGCGCTCTCGGCGCGAGCGTGTACGGGACGCTCGCATCCGAGCGGCTCACCTTCAACGAGAAGACGCTGTGGACCGGCGGCCCCGGTTCCGCCGAGGGCTACGACTTCGGGAACTGGACCACCCCCAGACCCGACGCCCTCACCGGCGTCCAGCAGCGGCTCGACAGTCAGGGCGCTCTCGACCCGGACGCCGTCGCCGCCGAGCTCGGCCAGGCACGCCGCGGCTACGGCGCCTACCAGGTCTTCGGTGACCTGTGGCTGGATCTGCGCAACGCCCCGGCCGCCCCCGACACCTCCTACCGGCGTACTCTCGATCTGCGAAACGCCCTTGCCGCCGTCACCTACACCCACCAAGGGGCCCTACACACAAGGGAGTTCTTCGTCTCCCATCCGGGCCGGGTCATCACGGGGCGCCTCGCCGCAGACCGTCCGGGACAGGTGTCGTTCACCCTGCGATACAGCTCGCCCCGCAGTGACTACACCGCTATCGCCGACAAGGATCGGCTCACCGTACGTGGTGCGCTGAAGGACAACGGCCTGCGCTTCGAGGCTCAGATCCGGGTCCGGACCAGCGGCGGCACCGTCACCGCCGGCGCGGACGGCACCCTCACCGTCACCGGAGCCGACAGCGCCTGGTTCGTCCTCGCCGCCGCCACCGACTACGCCGACCGCTACCCGGCCTACCGCGGCGACGACCCGCACCGGGCGGTCGCCGCCGCGGTGGACTCCGCCGTCCGGACCTCGTACGAAAAGGTCCGCGACGCCCATGTGCGCGACCATCGCGCCCTCTTCGACCGGGTCACCCTCGACATCGGCCAGGAACTGCCAGACCTGCCCACCGATCAACTGCTCGCCCGGTACACGGACGGCACGAGCCCCGCCGACCGGGCCCTGGAGGCGCTCTTCTTCCAGTACGGCCGCTATCTGCTGATCGCCTCCTCGCGGGCAGGCTCGCTGCCCGCCAACCTCCAGGGCGTCTGGAACAACTCCACCACCCCGCCGTGGTCCGCCGACTACCACAGCAACATCAATCTGCAGATGAACTACTGGCTCGCCGAGGTCACCAACCTCGCCGAGACCACGGCGCCGTACGACCGCTACATCGAGGCGATGCGCGCCCCGGGCCGGAAGACGGCGAAGGAGATGTTCGGGACGGCCGGCTGGGTCGTGCACAACGAGACCAACCCGTACGGCTTCACCGGCGTCCACGACTGGTCCACCGCCTTCTGGTTCCCGGAGGCCGCCGCCTGGCTCACCCAGCAGATGTACGAGCACTACCGGTTCAGCGGCTCCACCGACTACCTGCGCGGCACCGCCTACCCCGCGCTGAAGGAGGCCGCCGAGTTCTGGCTGGCCAATCTGCGCACCGACCCGCGCGACGGACTGCTCGTCGTCACCCCCAGCTACTCGCCCGAGCACGGGGACTTCACCGCCGGTGCGGCGATGTCCCAGCAGATCGTCCACGACCTCCTCACCAACACCCTGGAAGCCGCCCGGATCCTCGGCGACGCTCCCGCCTTCCGCGGCCGCCTGGAAACGGCCCTCGACCGGCTCGACCCCGGACTGCGGATCGGCTCCTGGGGCCAGCTCCAGGAATGGAAGACCGACCGGGACGACCCGGCCGACACCCACCGCCATGTCTCGCACCTCTTCGGCCTGCACCCCGGCCGTCAGATCGAACCCGGCACCCAGTGGGCCGAAGCGGCGAAGGTCTCCCTCCGCGCACGCGGCGACGGCGGCACCGGCTGGTCCAAGGCATGGAAGATCAACTTCTGGGCGCGGCTGCGCGACGGCGACCACGCCCACAAGATGCTCGCGGAACAGCTGAAGAACTCCACACTGCCCAACCTCTGGGACACCCACCCGCCGTTCCAGATCGACGGCAACTTCGGCGCCACCTCCGGCATCGCCGAGATGCTGCTGCAGAGCCAGCACGATGCCATCGAGATCCTCCCCGCCCTCCCGGCGAGCTGGCCGGACGGATCGGTGCGCGGACTGCGCGCCCGGGGCGGCTTCACCGTCGACATCGAATGGGCCGCGGGGCAGGCCCGCCGTGTGGTGATCACGGCGAGCCGCAGCCGCGAAGCGACCGTCCGTGGCTCGCTGTTCGCGAGCGGCGAGAAGGTCTTCAAGGCGCGTGCGGGCGGACGCTACACGCTGGAGGCCGAGGGCTGAGCGAACAGCGCGGTCACCCGCGCCGCCGACACACCGAGCCCCGTGGGACCGCCGAGGTGCCACGGGGTGGCGGTGCCCCGCCGCAGATCCTGCTCGCGGTAGCGCCGGCAGCCCCGGTGCCAGATCAGGATCCCCGCCATCCAGTGCTTGAGCTCCCGCACGTACCCGGCCAGAATCTCCCTCGCCTCGGCGTCCAGCCCGAAGTCGTCGTACAGCACGGGGAGTTCCTGCTCGGCGACGTGCAGGAACTGACGCAGCCGCGACTTCATCAGGTCGTGCACGATCGCCACCCCGGTCGGATAGTCCACACCGAAGAAGTTCTGCACGACCAGGACGCCGTTGTGCACCTCACCCTCGTACTCGATCTCCTTCTGGTACGAGAACAGGTCGTTCATCAGGCATGCGTAGTCCGCCGCCGCGTTCTCCAGCGAACGCAGCGGACCGCTGCGGTGGATCTCCTCCGGCACCTTCCTGCCGTGGCCCAGTCGGCACAGACTCATCGTGAGGTCGGAGCCGAAGGTCATGCGCCGCATCTCGATGTAGTCCACCGGGTCCGGGATGCGGTTCTGCACCTGGTTGGCCAGCTCCCACACCCAGCTCGCGGTCATGTCCTCGACCGCCTTGCGGAACGTGCGGCGCCCGCTCGCGTCCATCGGTGCGGAGGTGCGCGCCCAGAGATCGGCGAGCCCCCGTTCCAGCGCGTTGACCGGCTCGGGCGTCGCGGACCCGTCCAGGGGCATGAACAGTGACAGACGTTCATTGGCGAGCCCGGCACCCGCCAGATCGCGGGGCCGCCCGTGGACGACCGGGAACCAGTCGTCCCCGTACGTCCCCCAGGTCAGCCACTGGGAGGACAGATCCAGCTCCTCCGGCGTCGCGTCCGGGTGCAGACCCGCCGCGCACAACGGCAAATCGATCGCGGCGAGGCGCTCCTCGTCCCAGATGTGCGAGCCGGGCACGCCGGGCTGTGCTTCCAGGATTCCCGTACGACGCGCCCAGTCGACGATCCGTGCCCGCGCCCCGTCCAGATGCGGGCTGAGCGTCGTGCCGAACGGCAGCTCGAAGTCGGGCAGCAGGGACGGGCCGACCCGCTGAAGGGGCACATGGGTGTGGCTGCGCAGCCGGGCCCTTTCGGAGCGGAGAGTGAACCGGATCGACGCCGCGGCCATACCGAAGCCGGGCGCGGTCTCACCGGCCCCGCCGTCGTTCATGTAGCGGCTTGAGCGCATGTGCCACTCGTGACCGCCCGACTGCCAGTCCTGCAGCCCCTTGACGTACGCCAGAACCGCCGCGGTGTCCGCCGGGTCGAGCCCCTTCTGCGCGCAGAGCGGGCCGAGTTCGGTGAGCGCGGTGTTCTCGAACTGCTGGAGCCGTGACGTCAGCAGATCGTTCACCGCCTCGGCGGCCTCCTGCGTGGAGCAGCCGAGAAAGTGCTCAAGGACCAGCACGCCGTTGCTGTTCTCCCCCTCGTCCTCGACCTCCCGCTGGTACGAGAAGAGGTCATTGCGCAGATGCACGGCGTCGGAGAAGGCGTCCCGCAGCACCCGTAGCGGACGCTCGTCGGCCACCGACTCGGGTACCTCCGCGCCCGCCGCGTACTCCACGAGTCCCGCGGACCACGGGGCGCCGCCCACCTTGCGGCGCATCTCGATGTACTCGACGGGGTTGGCGATGCGCCCCTCGTTGATGTTGGCGAGTTCCCACAGCGACTCGTCGAGCAGGTTCTTCGTCGCCTCGGCGAACCGGACCCGCCAGGCGTCGGACATGCCCGGCACCGTCCGAGCCCACAGGTCGGCCAGGCCCGCCTCGACCGGATTCGTGGGCTCCGGCATCGGAGCACCGCGGTCCATCGGCATGAACGCGGGCAATCGGTCCAGATACCGCTTGCCGCCCTCACGGTCGGGGGTGCGCTTGAACAGCTCCAGGAAATGGTCGTCGAAGAAGAAGACCCACACGTACCAGTCGGTGACCAGCGAGAGCGCCTCGGACGAGCAGTCGGGGTGGGTGTACGCGCACAGCAGCGCGTAGTCGTGGGAGTCGAGGTCCTTCTCCTGCCAGATTCCCGACCCCTCCAGCATCCCCATGCTGCGTGCCCAGTGCTTGGTGTGCGCTCGCGCCTCCTCGACATGGGTGTTGAGCCGCGCCGGATACGGAACGTAGAAGTCCGGCAGGGTGAAGGGCTGAGCCATGTGTGCGTCCGGCCTTTCCGAGATCTCCGTGCAGCGACCGCCGCACGGACCGGTGGTGTCCGCGCGAGCACTACCCTTCGCCCGTTCGGGGCACGCACATCCGGGATTAGTCGCATAAATGGTGTGCTCGTTCGTGGCCGGTGAGTGCGGGTCCCCGGCCGGTCGCCGGTCTCGTGGACGTCGGGTGGCGCGGTCGTCAGCGCGTGCCCGTCTTCTTTCCCACCGCAGGTCAGGCGCCCCGCCAGTGGTCTGGTCCACTGGCTCGGCCCGCGTCCCTCACTGGCCTCTTGACGTGCTGTCATCTCAGGTCGGAGAGTGTGCGCGCACAGCGCAACAGTGAGATCGGATCAGGCACGGCTCCATCACGCACGGCTCCAAGAAGGGTTGTCATGACGTCCAAGCAGAGGACCGGACTTGCACTCGCGTTGACCACGGTCGGTGCCCTGAGCATGGCGCTGCTCAGTCCCGCGGCGCAGGCCGGTGCGGACGGGGTGCGGCCGGAATGCCCACGCGGCCTCGCATGCGACTGGGTACCGGCTGCCTACCAGCAGACGGGCGACCCCACCGACAAGGAGACGTACGGGAACTACGACACCTCGGACCGGCCACACACCAACAAGATCAGATTCATCGTGCTGCACGACACCGAGGAGGACTTCGACACCACCCTGAAGATCTTCCAGAACCCGCTGAAGCAGACCTCCGCCCACTATGTGGTGCGCTCGGGCGACGGCCACGTCACCCAGATGGTCAAGGGCAAGGACGTCGCCTGGCAGGCGGGGAACTGGTACGTCAACAGCCACTCCATCGGCATCGAGCAGGAGGGTGTCGCCGTCGAGGGCGCCAAGTGGTACACCCCGGAGATGTACCGTTCGACCGCCGAGCTGGTGCGCTACCTCGCGGCCAAGTACGACATCCCGCTCGACCGCCAGCACATCATCGGCCACGACGGTGTACCGCCCACCAGCGCTTCCGGCACCAAGAACATGCACTGGGACCCGGGCACGTACTGGGACTGGAACCACTTCATGACCCTGCTCGGCAAGCCCACCGTGCCGAGCGCGCCGAAGAGCAGCGAACTCATCACCGTCAGCCCGGACTTCAAGAAGAACAAGCAGGCCTTCCGGGACTGCGAGAAGAGTGTGGACCTGCCGGTCCAGGGCTCCAGCGCCGTCCCGCTGCACACCGCGCCGTCCACCGGCGCACCGCTCTTCTCCGACCCGGGCCTGCACACCGACGGCTCCCCGGGCACGAACTGCGCCGCCGACTGGGGCAGCAAGATCAGCGCAACCCAGCAGGCCGTCGTCGCGGACCACGCCCCGGGCTGGACGGCGATCTGGTGGTACGGCCAGAAGGCCTGGTTCCAGACCCCGGCGCACACCCGGACCACCACGCCCACCTCCGGCTACGTGGTCAAGCCGAAGGCCGGCCGTACCGAGGTGCCGGTGTACGGGGTGGCGTACCCGGAGAAGTCCGAGTACCCCACGGACTTCACGGACCAGCGGGTGGGCTCGCCACTGCAGTACACCATCAAGGCGGGCCAGTCCTACCCCGGCGGCGGTGAGGCACCCACGGGCTTCTTCTACGCCCCGACGATCGACGCCTCCTATCCGCTCGACCACGCGTACTTCCGGGGCAAGGAGAAGTACGTGACGGTGCAGGTAGGCCACCGGATCGCCTTCGTGAAGTCCTCCGACGTGGACATCGTGCGCGCGCACTGAGGCCGCTCGGGCGGTCTCCCGGCGGCATCGGAATCCCCGTCCATCCGTACGACGAGGAGGAGGCCTTGTGGTTCGAGGCCCGATGGGACCCGATGATTCCGGCCTGACCGCGTGAGCCCGCGAGTCGTGCCCCCTTCGCGAACGGCACCGTCCACGAAGGGGGCACGAGAGTCAGCCCACGACCTGGCGGTTCACCTGCGCGGGAGAGAGCGCGTGCTCGATCGCGAGGATCCCTGCCCCCACCGCCGCCGCGTTCTCACCCGTACGGCTCGGCTCAATGCGCAGCAGTTGGGTGGCCAGCGGATGTGACCGCCGATAGACCGTCTCCCTTACACCGGCGAGCAGTTGGTCGTGCACGGCGGCCAGTGCGCCCCCCATCACCACCGTGTCGGGGTTGAAGAAATTCACGAGTCCGGCGAGGACCTCGCCGACCGCCCTCCCCGCCTCCCGCACCATCCGTACGGCATCCCGGTTTCCGGACTGCACCAGCCGCACCACATCGCTGCCCGATGTCGCGTCGAGCCCCAGGCCGACCAGTTTCGCCGCCAGCGACGCACCGCCCGCGACGGCCTCCAGACAGCCCGAATTTCCGCACCGGCAAGGATCGTCGAGGTCCGCGACACGGATGTGGCCGATGTCGCCGGCACATCCCTGCGCACCCCGGTGCAGCTCGCCGTCGGCGACGATCCCACAGCCGATCCCCGTGCCGACCTTGATGTACAGCAGATAGCGGCAGTCCGGGAACGCGCGGCGCTGCTCGGCCAGAGCCATCACGTTCACATCGTTGTCGACGAGCGCCCGCACCCCGAAGCGGGCGGCGAAGAACTCCGGGATCGGGTACTGGTGCCAGCCCGGCATGATCGGCGGATCGACAGGACGCCCGGTGGAGAACTCCACCGGCCCCGGCACTCCGACACCGATGGACCGCAGCGTCTTTGGCTCCCGGTGCGTCTCCTTGAGCAAGGCACGCACCGTCCGCTCCACATGCCGCAGTACGGAGTCCGGGCCGTCTCCGATCGACATCGGCTCCTCCTGGACCGCCAGGGTCGCGCCGCCGATGTCCATCAGTGCCACCCTGCAGTGCGAGGCTCCCAGATCCACCCCGGCCACCGCGTGCTCACGGGTGCGCAGCGCCAGCCGGCGCGGCGGGCGGCCACCGGTGGAGCCGCCGTCGGCATCCTCGTCCACGAGGCCGTGCGCGATCAGCGCGTCCACCCGCTGGGAGACCGTCGAACGGGCCATCCCCGTGATCCGGGCGATGTCGGCACGGGTCGCGACCGTCCCTGAACTGATCAGTGCGAGTACCTCGCCCGGTGAGTGCGAGGCGGCAGCGGACGTGCGATCCGACGGCGAAGACATGACAGTCACCCTAAGGACGACTTTTGCTGCTCACAAGGCGTCCGGCATCCGGTCATCGGCATAAGTCCATGCCAAGTCGCTTAAAAACAAAGGCGCTTGAGCCCTTGACAGTCCTAAGTCGTGTCACGACTCTGCTCTGCAGACCGCTGAGCGAGGAGTCATTCGATGCTGACGATGCACGGTGTGTCCAAGAGCTTCCTCGGGGTGCGTGTGCTCCACGAGGTGGGGCTCGACCTCGAAGCCGGAGAAGTGCATGCACTGGTGGGAGAGAACGGTGCGGGGAAGTCGACTCTCATGAAGATCCTCGCGGGCGAGCACTTACCCGACGAGGGAACCCTCACCATCGACGGAACCGCGTACTCCTTCAGTCACCCTGCGCAGGCCCAGGTCGCCGGAATCGGCATCATCCACCAGGAGTTCGCGCTGCTCCCGCACCGCACCGTCGCCGAGAACGTCTTCCTCGGCCGTGAACCGACCCGGTACGGACTCGTCGACCGGCGCGCCATGGAACGGCGCACCGCCGAGCTCCTCGCCGAATTGGCCGAGACCGGCATCACCCCCCGGACCCCCGTCCATGAGCTGTCGGTCGCACGCATGCAGACCGTGGAGATCGTCAAAGCCCTCGCATCCGACGTCCGGATCCTGGTGATGGACGAGCCCGCCGCCGCCCTCGCCGACCACGAGGTCGAACAACTCACCGCACTCACACGTCGCCTGACCGCCCGTGGCATCGGCATCCTCTACATCTCGCACCGGCTCCGCGAGGTCTTCGCACTCTCGCGACGCATCACGGTGCTCAAGGACGGCCGCCGCGTCGCCACGCTCACCACGCGCGACACCGACGCCGGCTCGGTCGTCCGCGCCATGGTCGGAAGGGAGCTCGGCGCCTACTACCCGCCCAGGGCCCGACCGGGCGAGGCGGGTGCCGAGAGGCTCACCGTCAGCGGTGGCGGCAACGCCCGGATCTCCGGCATCGAACTGAGCCTGCGGGCCGGCGAGGTCGTCGGTGTCGCCGGTCTCCAGGGCTCCGGCCGCACCACCCTCGCCCGTGCCCTCTTCGGCGCGGACCCCTTCACCACGGGCACCATGACCGTCGACGGGCAACCACTGCGCCCGAGCCGTCCCCGGGACGCAATCCGGGCCGGAGTCGCCCTCGTCACCGAGGACCGCAAGGCCGAGGGCCTCGCCCTGCGCCAGTCCGTGACCGACAACGCGCTGCTCGTGACCCGGGCCGTGCCCGCCCGCGGCAGACCGCCCGCGGGCCGCGAGGTGACCGCGCTGCTGGAACGCGTACGTCTGCGAACCCACGACGAGGGCCGACAGGTCCAGTACCTGTCCGGCGGCAACCAGCAGAAGGTCGTCATCGCCAAATGGCTCGCCGCCCGCCCCCGGATACTGCTCTTCGACGAACCGACCCGCGGCGTCGACGTCGGCGCCAAGGCAGCCATCCACACCCTCGTGCGCGAACTGGCACGCGAGGGCCTCGCCGTACTGATCATCTCCTCCGAACTGCCGGAACTGATCGGCATGAGCGACCGCATCCTCGTCATGTCGGAAGGCCGCCTCGCGGGCGAACTCCCCGCCGGCGCCGCCGAGGAGGCCGTCATGCGCCTCGCCACCGGCGGCGACCGTCCACGGGAGGGAGCCGCATGACCGCGCTTCGGCCCGAGCCGACGACCCGGCCCCGCACCCGCCCGGGGCGAACAGCCCGGCCGCGCCTGGCCGGCCCGGTGGCCGGAGTCTGGCTCGCGGCCCTCGCCGTCACCCTCCTCGGCTGGATCGCGGTAGCCGCCCGCGGCGGGGACTTCCTCACTGTCACCAACGTGGTGACGACCCTGCAGAACTGCGTCGCCCTCGGCCTCGTCGCGGTCGGCCAGTCCGCCGTGATCCTCACCGGATCGCTCGACCTGTCCGTCGCCTATCTCATCAGCCTGGGCACCCTCGTCGCAGCGGAGACGATGGAGAGCGACGGCGTCCTCGTGGCGGTCCTCGCGGTCCTGGCGCTCAGCACCGCCGTCGGACTCGCCAACGGACTGATCGTCACCGGCCTCAAGGTCAACGCGTTCATCGCGACCCTCGGCACCGCCTTCATGCTGCGCGGCTGGATCGAGGACAACTACACCGGTCCCGCGGGCAAGGTCCCCGCCTCCTTCCAGCACCTCGGCTACGACCGGATCGGACCTGTTCCGGTCTCCCTGTTCCTGCTGCTCGCCGTCGCCGCTGCCCTCTGGCTGATCACCCGCCGAACCCGGCTCGGCCACCACATGTACGCGACCGGTGGCGACGAGCACGCCTCCCGGCTCTCCGGGGTCCGCACCCGGCGCACCGTCATCACCGCCCACGTGCTGTGCTCCCTCTGTGTCGGAGCCGCCGCGCTCTTCCTCGCCGCCCGGCTCGGGGCCGGGGCCCCCTGGGCCGGTACGGAGGCCCGCTACGACCTGGAGTCCATCGCCGCCGTCGTGCTCGGCGGCACCGCGCTCGCCGGGGGCCGCGGCGGGGTGGCCGGCACCCTCGGCGGGGTCCTCGTCCTCGCCGTGCTCGACAGCGTCTTCAATCAGCTCGCCGTCGACCCGTTCTTCAAGAACGTCGTCCGCGGCGTCGTCATCATCGCGGCCGTCGCCCTCTACGCGCGCGGCCGCCGTACCCCGCAGGAGAGGACCGCATGACCACCGCACAGGCACCCGCCGGCCGTCGCGTCCTGCGTGCCCTCACCGCCGGCACACCCGTCTACGTCCTGCTCGCCGTGCTCCTCGCGGCGCTGGCCCTCACCGACCCGGGCTTCTACGAACCCGACCGCTTCCTCGCCTTCATCAAGCGCGCCGCGCCCCTCGTCATCCTCGCAGCGGGCCAGTACCTGGTCATCGTCTGCGGCGAGTTCGACCTTTCGGTCGGAGCGATCGTCACGGCCGGGGTGGTCGTCGCCGCCGAACTGTACGGTTCGTTCCCGGGCGCGCCCTGGCCCCTCGTCACCGCGGTGCTGCTGCTCGCCGGAGCCCTCGCCGGTCTCGTCAGCGGACTGATCACCACCCTGCTGCGCGTGCCGTCGTTCATCACCACGCTCGGCATGATGCTGATCCTCGAAGGTGCCGTCTTCTTCTGGACCGGCGGTTCCCCGCACGGCGCGCTGCCCGCAGCCTTCCGCAGCCTCGGGCGCGGCACGGCCTTCGGCCGGCTGCCCTGGGCCGTCCTCGTCTGCGTCGTCGCGGGCCTCCTCGCCGTCCGGCTGATGCGTTCCGACTTCGGCCGTACGCTCCTCGCCACCGGTGACAGCGAACGCGCCGCGGCCCTGGCCGGGGTCCGGGTCGCTCGCGCCCGCACCATCGCCTTCATCCTCTCCGGTGTCGCGGCCGCGCTCGCCGCCGTACTCGTCGGCGGCTTCTCCGGAGTCTCCGCGCAGGCCGGCCGGGGCTACGAGTTCGAGGCGATCACCGCCGTCGTCCTGGGTGGTGTGGTGCTCGGCGGCGGACGCGGGTCCGTCCTCGCGGCGATGGCCGGGGCCTTCTCGCTCCAGGCTCTGTTCACCCTGCTCAACCTCCAGGGCGTTTCGGGAGCCCTGGAATCGACCGTGCAAGGCGTCATTGTCATCGCCGCCGTCGCCCTCGGCGCGGCCGACTGGTCCCGGCCGCGCCGTCGCGGCACCGAGCCCCCAGGAGCGAAAGCCTCATGAGTACGCGAAAGATCCGACACGTCCTCGTGCCCCTCGCCGCCCTGCTCGGCGCGGCCCTGCTCGCCGGCTGCACGAGCGACGCACCGCCCGATGCCCCCGCTGGAGCGGCGAGCGGCACCGCGGTCGAACCGGGTACCGGAAAGCAGTCGAAGTTCTTCGACCGCGCCGAGTACGACCGCCAGCTGGCCCTCGCCAAGGAGACCCCGCAGGGTCCGGCCGGCAAACCGTGGGAGCAGATGCTCCAGCCGCGGCTGGTCGACACCACGCGGTACAAGAAGAGCGGCACCGGCGGAATCCACCTCTGCCTGTCCAACGCCGGAGTCTTCAATCCGTGGCGCCAGGTCGGGCTGAAGAACATGCGGGCCGAGGCCGGACTCCACAAGGAGATCACCGACTTCACCGTGCTCGACGCGCAGGGCAAGGACGACAAGCAGATCTCCGACATCCAGGAGCTCACCGGGCAGGGCTGCGACGCGCTCATCGTCTCCCCGAACACCACGGCCACGCTCACCCCCGCCGTCGAAAAGGCCTGCGGAAAGGTGCCCGTGATCGTCTTCGACCGGGGCGTCGAGACCGACTGCGCCGTCACCTTCATCAACCCGATCGGCGGCTACGGCTACGGGGCGGTCGCCGCCGACTTCCTCGTCGGGAAGGTGAAGCCCAAGGGGAAGATCCTCGCCCTGCGCATCTCTCCCGGCGTCGATGTGCTGGAGACCCGCTGGTCGGCTGCGAAGGTCGCGTTCGACAGGAGCGGACTCGACGTGGTGGATGTGAAGTTCACCGACGGCGATCCGGCCAGGACCAAGGCGATCGTGACCGATGCGATCACCCGTAACGGCGACATCGACGGCGTATGGATGGACTCCGGCGCGACCTCCGTCGCCGCCGTCGAGGCCTTCGAGGACGCGGGTAAGGACGTACCGCCCATCACCGGCGAGGACCAGCAGGACTTCCTCCAGGTGTGGAAGGAGAAGAAGCTCACCGCGATCGCCCCGTCGTACCCCACCTTCCAGTGGCGTACCCCCGTCATCGCGGCGCTGAGGATCCTGAGGGGGGAGCAGGTTCCGAAGGAATGGAAGCTTCCGCAGCCCACCGTCACCCAGGACACCCTCGATCGGTATTTCAAGCCCGGCATGCCGCCGCTGCACTACGCGATGTGCGGCTGCGAGAACCTGCCCGGGTTCCCGGAGAAGTGGGGAGGCAGCAAGTGAGCGCTCACGCGTTCCCCCTCGGCGCCAATCCGTGGATCTGGCACTCGCCGGTGACGTACGAGGCACTCGGTGACGTTCTGCCGCGTCTGTCCGCATGGGGATTCGACTGCGTCGAGATCCCGTTGGAGAACGAACGGGACTGGGCGCCCGACTCCGTCTCCAAGCTCCTCAAGGCGTCCGGGCTCACCCCCGCCGCGGTGATCGCCGTGATGCCGCCCGGCCGCGACCTCGTCCGCACCGACCCCCGGACCGTTCGGATCACCCAGGACTACCTGCACCGCTGTGTCGACGCCGCCCGTGCCCTGAACGCTCCCACCGTCGCCGGGCCCGTGTACGCGGCGGTCGGTCGCGCCTGGCGCATGGACCGTGGCGAACGAGTGGCGGCGTACGAGGAGTTGCGCCAGAACCTCGCCCCGGTCGTCGATCACGCACACGCCGCCGGGGTGCGCATCGCCGTGGAGCCCCTCAACCGGTACGAGACGAGTCTGCTCAACACCGTCGACCAGGCCCTCGAAGCACTGACCGGGCTGCCCGAGGACACCATCGGCCTCGCACTCGACGTGTACCACCAGAACATCGAGGAACGCTCGCTGCCCGACGCCGTACGCCGTGCCGCGGGCCGCATCGTCCACGTCCAGGTGTGCGCCAACGACCGCGGCACCCCCGGTGCCGACTCCCTCGACTGGACCGGATTCCTCACCGCGCTCACCACGAGTGGCTACCGGGGCCCGCTCTGCATCGAGTCGTTCACCGCGCACAACGACGCCATCGCGGTCGCCGCCTCGGTCTGGCGACCGCTCGCCGCCACCCAGGACACCATCGCCACCGACGGCCTGGCGTTCCTGCGCCGCGCGCTGGGAGGGGGTTGAGGCGCTCGGCCCGGCCGAGCGCCTCAACCCCCTCCTGGAAACCACCTCCCTCGACCCCACTCGGCCACCACCCGCAGAGAGGACCCGCTCGTGAACCGTCAACGACGGTACTGTCATGCTCGTGACATACGAAGTACGTTCATCGCGTTGGTGAGCGCAGTGCTGCTCGCACTGACCGCGCTGCCCGCGACCGCGGCCACCACCGGAAAGGCACCCGCCTTCCGCGCCCTGCTCTTCACCCGCGCCGTCGGCTATGTGCACGCCTCCATCCCCGCAGGCATCCAGATGTTCAAGGAGGAGGCGGCCGCCAACAACTTCGCCCTCGTCGAGACCGCCGACCCCGCCGTCTTCGACGAAACCAAGCTCAAGGACTTCGACGTCATCGTCATGCTGCAGAACTCCGGCATGGTCTGGGACACCGAAGCCCAGCGCGAAGCGATGCGGACATACGTGCGCGACGGCGGTGGCGTCGTCGCCCTCCACAACACCCTCGACATGGGCATCGAGGACACCTTTCCCTGGTGGGACGAGGCCATCAACGGCGGCGTCCACATGCCCGCACACTCACCGGGCGTCCTCCAGGGCACCGCCAAGGTCGCCGACCGCGTCCACCCCTCCACCGCGGGACTCCCGGAGCGCTGGGAGCGCCCCGAGGAGTGGTACAACTTCGACAGGAACCCCCGCGGTGACGTCCACGTCCTGGTCACCGCCGACGAAACCACGTACAACCCCGGCGGTTCCGCCATGGGCGCGGACCACCCCATCTCCTGGTGCCGCAACGCCGAGGGCGGCAGGATCTGGGCGACCGCCATGGGCCACGACACCGCCTCGTACAGCGAAGCCGCCTTCCGCGCCCATGTCGTCGGCGGCGTCAAGTGGGCCGCGGGCAACAAACCCGGCGACTGCGGCGGCACCGTCTGGAGCGGCTACGAGAAGGTCACCCTCGACGACAACACCGCCGACCCGATGGAGCTCGACGTCGCCAAGGACGGCCGGGTCTTCTACATCCAGCGCAGCGGCGAGGTGAACGTCTACGACCCCGCGACCCACGCCACCACCACCGCGGGCAAGCTCGACGTCTACACCGGCGGCGAGGACGGCCTCGTCGGCATGGAACTCGACCCGGACTTCAAGAAGAACCACTGGATCTACCTCTACTACGCCCCCGCCGGCGCGACCGAGGACGTCAACCGGCTCTCCCGCTTCACGGTCAAGGGCAACACCCTCGAACTCGCCAGCGAGAAGAAGCTCCTCGACGTCCCCGCCTACCGCGACCGCACCTTCCCGGAACCCGGACACACCGGCGGAGCCGTCGAGTTCGGCCCCGATCGCACCCTCTACCTCGGAGTCGGCGACGACACCCCGCCCAACCTCGACCCGAACTGGCAGGGGTACGCCCCGCTCGACTGGCGCGAGGGCAAGCAGATGCTGGACGCCGCCCGCACGGCGGGCAACACCAACGACCTGCGCGGCAAGATCCTGCGCATCAAGCCGAAGGACTCCGGCGGTTACACCATTCCCAAGGGCAACCTCTTCGCCCCCGGAACCGCCAGGACCCGCCCCGAGATCTACGCGATGGGCTTCCGTAATCCGTTCCGCTTCACCGTCGACCCCAAGACGGGGTACGTCCACGCCTCCGACTACGGCCCCGACCGCGGACTGCCCACCACCGACCGGGGCCCCGAGGGCCTGGTCGAATACAACGTCATCAAGAAGGCCGGCAACTTCGGCTGGCCGTTCTGCCACGGCAACAACCAGGCGTACGCCCCCTACAACCCGGACACCAAGGAAGTCGGTCCCAAGTTCGACTGCGCCAATCCCGTCAATCCCTCACCGAACAACACCGGGCTGACCGCACTCCCACCGGTCCAGCAACCGGAGATCTGGTACGGGTACGGCGCGTCCCAGGAATTCCCCGAGGTCGGCAGCGGTGGCTCGGCCCCGATGAGCGGTCCTGTCTACCACTACGACAAGAAGAACCCGTCCACCACGAAGTTCCCCGCGTACTTCGAGGGAGCGAGCTTCTTCTACGAGTGGTCGCGCGACTTCGTCAAGGAGATCCGGTTCGACAAGGACCAGAAGCTCCTGAAGATCAATGACTTCCTCTCCTCCCAGAAGTTCAACAAGCCGATGGACATGACGTTCGGCCCCGACGGATCGCTCTACGTCCTCGAATGGGGCAGTGCCTTCGGCGGCGGCAACAACGACTCCGGGCTCTACCGCATCGACTACGCACAGGGTCAGCGCGCACCGGTCGCCAAGGCCGCCGCCTCCGCCACCGACGGCCCCGTCCCACTGAAGGTCGACTTCTCCAGCGAGGGCAGCAACGACCCCGACGGCGACACGCTCAGCTATGCCTGGGACTTCGACGGTGACGGTACATACGACTCCACCGACGCGAACCCCAGCCACACCTACACGGTCAAGGGCGACTTCACCGCACAGCTCAAGGTCACCGACTCCACCGGCAAGTCCGGCTATGCCAACATCCCCGTCACCGCCGGGAACACCGCACCCAAGGTGACCATCGACTTCCCGGTCAACGGCAAACTCATCGAGTTCGGCGACAAGATCCCGTACAAGGTCACGGTCACCGACCCGGAGGACGGACCGGTCGACTGCTCCAAGGTCACCGTCAACCCGGCACTGGGACACGACGATCACGAGCACCCCACCACTGACATCCCCGGCTGCGAGGGCACCGTCGACACCGGTGACCTGGGCGGTCACCCCGAAGGCGCGGACCTGACCTACGTTCTCAACGCCAAGTACACCGACAAGGGCGGCGACGGCGTCTCCGCCCTGACCGGCTACGGCCGCGCCGTGCTCCAGCCGAAACACAAGCAGGCGGAGTACTACGACGACCAGTCCGGCACCCGGATCGTCGCCCAGGAAGGCGCCGAGAACGGCAAGCGGATCGGGGACGTCTCGAACGGCGACTGGGTCGCCTTCGAACCGATGAGCGTCGAAGGCATCGGCTCGGTCGGCTACCGGCTGTCCTCGCCGTACGGGGTCGGCGCGATCGAACTGCGCGCGGACGCCCCCGACGGTCCTCTGCTCGCCAGCACCCCCGTCCCCGACACGGGAGGTTGGGACAACTACCAGGAGACCCCGGCCGTGCCCGTCCAGGAGCTGAAGGGCACGCACAAGCTGTATCTCGTCTTCACGTCACCGCAGAACAACGCTTTCGACGTGGACGCGGTCGACTTCAAGAGTCCCTGACACCACATCGGCGCGCTGCGGGTCCGGTGTGTCGGCACCGGACCCGCAGCGCGTGTCCCTTCTCGGCAGGGTCAGCGCGTACCGACGGCGGCACGTACGGCCCGGCGGGCCATCGCGCAGTCGTCGTGCAGGCGGCGCAGCAGCAGCCGCTGCTCCTCGCTCGACGAGAGCCCACCCGGCCGGTCCTGACCGGCGCCCGTGGGCACCGGCTCCCGCATCGCCCGCTGGACAGCCGTCTCGTACGTACGGATCTCCCGCGTCAGCACCAGCATCAGGTTCACCAGGAACGCGTCCCGCGCCGCAGGCCCCTTGGCCTGCGCCAGCTGACTGATCTGCCGCCGCGCCGCCGGTGCGTCTCCCAGGACCGCCCAGAGTGTCGCCAGGTCGTAGCCCGGCAGATACCAGCCCGCGTGCTCCCAGTCCACCAGCACCGGACCCGTGGGTGAGAGCAGGATGTTGGAGAGCAACGCGTCACCGTGACAGAACTGCCCCATGCCCTGACGGCCGCCCGCATGGGCCAGGCCGTGCAGCAGCTTCTGCAGGTCGCCCAGATCGCGGTCGGTGAACAGCCCCAGCTCGTGATAGCGGGCGATCCGCGAGGCGTAGTCCAGCGGTGCGTCGAAGAGACCCGGAGCCGGCCGCCAGGCGTTGATCCGACTGATCGCACCGAGCGCGGCCCGTACGTCGGCACGGGGCGGAGCCTCCGACGGGTGCCGGGTCAGGGCCGCCACCCGGCCGGGCATCCGCTCGATCACCAGGGTGCAGTTCTCCGGGTCGGCCGCGATGAGCCGAGGCACCCGCACCGGCGGGCGGTGCCGGACGAACGCCCGATATGCAGCTATTTCGTGCTGGAACCGTTCCGACCACGCGGGCGAGTGGTCCAGTAAACACTTGGCGACCGCGGTCGTGCGTCCGGTGGACCCGACGAGGAGCACCGAACGGCCGCTGCGACGGAGCACCTGCACCGGGTTGAACTCCGGACAGATGCGGTGCACCGAGGCGATCACCATCCTCAGCTGAGCGCCCTGCGGACCGGACAGGTCCAGCCGCCCGCTGAGCGGCGGACCGCCCAGCCCTCCCGGCCGCCGCGGGCGAACCGTGCCGGGTGCCGGGGGAGCGGCGTGCGGAGCGAGGTACGGTCCGCCGCCCGCCCCCAGGGGACGAAGCGGCCGGGGCGGGGCGGTCACGGAGGACGATGCTGTGTACATGGGCGAGACAGATCCCTTCGCGCGCCGACAAGTTGCGTGCACCGCCCCGGCCGGCGGCCGTTCGGCACCCTGGGGAGTACCTAGGGCTGCCGGGCGGGGTGGCGCTTTCCTACCTGACACCGGGGCGCGGGTGGCAGACCATCTGGCGGACCCTGGCGAACCCTGGCGAATAGTCGCGACGCATCTGACAGGGGGTTACTGTCGACACAGCCGAGAACCTGGGGGCTTGACGTGACCGGAGAACCCAACACCCGCCTGTCCGACCTGTTCGGCCTTGCCGGCTGGTCCAAGGGCGAACTCGCGAGAATGGTGAACCGGCAGGCGGCGGCCATGGGCCATCCGCAACTGGCCACCGACACCTCGCGGGTGAGGCGTTGGATCGACATGGGGGAGTCCCCCCGCGATCCCGTGCCCAAGGTGCTGGCTGCCCTGTTCACCGAGCGGCTCGGTCGTGTCGTGACCATCGAGGACCTCGGGTTCGGCCGACGCGGGCGTGTGGGGAAACGGCGAGAGATCGGGACGCAGCACAATCCCGACGGACTGCCGTGGGCGCCCGAGCGGACGGCAGCGGTCCTCACCGAATTCACGGGAATGGACCTCATGCTCAACCGACGCGGCTTGGTGAGCGCGGGCGCCGCGCTCGCCGCAGGATCGACCATCACCGGCCCCATGCACGACTGGCTGCACACCGACCCCGTGCTGGCGGCCGATGCCCCACGGACCAATGACCCGTTGTACGCGGACCCCGCCGGCTTCGACCGGTACGAGGCCGCGCCCATCGGGTCGGAGGAGATCGAGGCGCTCGAACGGTCCGTCGAGGTGTTCCGCGCCTGGGACGCGTCCCGGGGCGGCGGGCTTCAGCGCAAGGCAGTGGTGGGCCAGCTCAACGAGGTGGGCGGCATGCTCGCCTATCGTCACCCCGACCATCTTCAGCGCCGTCTCTGGGGCGTCGCCGCCAACCTCGCGGTGCTCGCGGGATGGATGTCCCACGACATCGGCCTCGAACCCACCGCCCAGAAGTACTTCGTCATCGCCGCCCACGCGGCGCGCGAGGGCGGCGATCGCCCGCGCGCGGGCGAGGCACTCTCCAGGGCGGCCCGTCAGATGGTCCACCTGGGCCGCCCCGACGACGCCCTGGACCTGATGAAGCTCGCCAAGTCCGGCTCCGGCGACATGGTTCTGCCGCGCACCCAGGCGATGCTGCACACCATCGAGGCCTGGGCGCAGGCGTCCATGGGCCGCGGTCAGGCGATGCGCCGCACACTGGGCAAGGCCGAGGAGCTCTTCGTATCCGACAAGAGCGATGTGCCGCCGCCCAGTTGGATGCAGCTGTTCGACGAGGCGGATCTGCACGGCATGCAGGCCCTGGCGTTCCGTACGCTCGCCGAACACGACCCGTCGGTGGCGATCGTGGCTCAGCGCCATGCCAAGCAGGCTCTGGAGCTCCGGGCCAACGGACGTCAGCGCTCCAAGATCTTCGACTACATCTCGCTCGCCTCGGCATGCTTCATCGCCGACGATCCCGAGCAGGCCGACCGCTATGCGCGGCTCGCCCTGGTGACGATGGGGGAGACCTCCTCGCACCGCACCTGGGACCGGCTGCGCGAAATGTACCGGCTGACGGGCCAGTTCGCGGGCTACGCCAAGATCGAGGACCTGCGCGAGGAGATCAAGCTCGCCCTGCCACAGAGCTCCATCATCAAGCAGCCCAGGCGCTCGTCGGAGATCTGAACATGCGGGCCCCGCGATGAGGGGGCGCCGCCGATCACGTCCGACTACCGACTGATCGACCGATCGCGGTCCGGCCGTCGCATGACCGAGTACGGCACCCGTGGACGGCTTGTCTCCCGCGGACCGCGTCGTGTCCGGTGTTCCGTGTGCTCGCTGTCCTCGCGCACGGGCCGCTGTGCCCTACTCCCTGATGCGCGCGATCAGCACGCACCCGTCGTCCAGGCGCTCGGTGCCACCGAACTCCGTGACGACCGACCGCACACACTCGCGTGCCGTACGGGCCTGTGCGAAGCGGGGGGCGAGTGCGAGCAGGTCGTCCGGGCCCGCGTCGTGGTCCCTGTGGCGGTTCAGCCCGTCGGTGTGCAGGACCAGTACATCACCGGGCAGCAGGTGCACTTCGTCCTGCTCGTACGCGACAGCGGAGGTCGCGCCGAGCAGAACCCCGTCCGGTGGCAGCAGCGGGCGCCCCGTTCCGTCGCGGAACAGCAGCGGAGCGGGGTGCCCCGCCTGTGCCCAGGTCAGGACGCCGGTGGACGGATCGAAGCGGCAGCACACCGCGCTGCCGAGAGCGGGCTGGACGGAGGACTCCAGTAACTGATTGAGATGGCCCATCAGGGCCCCCGGCTCGATGCCGGCCACGGCCATCCCGCGCAGCGCGCCCAGCAGCATCGCCATCGCCGAGGTGGCCTGGATGCCGTGGCCGGTCAGATCTCCGACCGTGAGGACGGTCCGGCCGTCCGGCAGTTCCAACGCGTCGTACCAGTCGCCACCGATCAGCGAACTGGACCGGGAGGGAAGGTAGTGGGCCGCGACATCCAGAGCGCCCACCCCCTGCGAAGGGAGCCGCAGCGAGTCCCGCCACGGCGGAAGCACGGTTTCCTGCAGTTCGACCGCCATCCGGTGCTCGGTCTGTGCCCTGTGCTGTCGACGTCGTAGCGAGTCGTGGTTCGTGCGTACTGCTTGCTGGCTGCGCCGCAGATCGCTGACGTCGCGCAGGACCGCCCACATGGAGGCTGTGCAGCCGTCCGCGTCGAGGACGGGCTCGCCCATCATGTGGAGCGTGCGCATCCGGCCGTTAGTCCGCAGGATGCGGAATTCACCGTCTATCGGCCTGCCGTCGACCAGACAGTCCGTCACCATGGCGGTGAGCAGAGGCTGGTCCTCGGCAAGGAGCATGGACGGGAGCTCGTCCAGCGAGAGCGGCCCCGCGTCGGGGGATCTGCCGAAGATCTGGAACAGCTCCTCGGACCAGGTGACCTCGTCGGTCAGCAGATTCCACTCGGCGCTGCCCACCCTGCCGATGAGGGAACCGGACTCCGACCGGTCGAGGGTCTCGTCCGAGACGTCGAGTGCCGAGGTACCCGCGGGCTGTTCCGGCGCCTGCGGCGACTCCGGCGGAAGGCCCTCCCTGAGCTGCCCCAGATGCGTACCGAGATCGTCGAGGTGATGGACCGCCAGATCGCAGAGCGCACGCCGCCAGCGCATCTGCGGGTCTTCCTCGTCGATCAGCATCGTGTCCGGCCGCACGGCATCCACATCGCCACGCAGCCGACGGGTCCGGCTGATCAACACGTCGACGGCATGTTGTTCGGGTGGCTGGGGGGCGGGGCGGTCCGCGGACAGATGGGACGGCATCTCGTACTCCGATACAGGCGCGGCGCGACCAGGTCCGAAAGGTGGACCGTAGACGACTGTCGCACAGGCCGCGGGGGCTCGTAAGGGATTTGGCAACACTCGATACGTTGTTGCTTCTGGCATATGCCACCGGCGGAGCGGGGCATCGATCCGTCGAACAGCCTTGCTGTCGGGGGACGTTGGTGCAAGTCGCCCGGCGTGCACGGGTGGTCGCGCGCCCACGCGCGCTCCCCCGAACGGCGCGTGCGGCTGAGGCGGGGGCGCATGGGAAGGAGCCCCCACGGGCTGTTCGCGGCACCCGGCCCGGGATGCGTCGTACGCGGCGGCGCGGGTCTGGTGGGGTCGCGCGGGGATCCCGGTCGGATCGCCGTCGAGCGCCCGGCGGGTGATTCCGGCGTCGGCCCGTGCGAGATGCCCGACGCCCGCACGCGCCATCCGTCCGTTCGGTGCGGGCGCGGTGCGGCGTCCGGTCGGCGCCCAGGGAAGGGAATGCGGCCGGGCCCTCTCGCGTTACGACAGCAGAACGAAAACGACACCCATTCTCACCAGGGGAATCGGGGTCGAGGAGGAGTTTGGAGGCGTACATGGCCCGCAGTGAGGCCCGCCCCGTGGTGACACTCCGGTCGACGGCCGGAACGGGGCAGAGCTATGTGACGCGCAAGAGCCGCCGGAACAACCCCGGCTGGCTGGTCCTGCGCAAGTTCGATCCCGCCGTGGGGCGGCACGTCCTCTTCCGCGAGGAACGCTGACCATCGGCTCGTACGGTCCTCTCGCGGCACCAGGAAAGGAACGCGCATGAAGTCCCGTATTCACCCCGTCTCCCGTCCGGTGGTCTTCCGTGACCGCGCCGCGGGGGCGGCCTTTCTGATCCGCTCGACCGTGCCCGTGCGCTCGGATGCGCGGGTGACGTGGGAGGACGGCCTGAGCTATCCCGTCGTCGATGTGGAGACCTCATCGGCGAGCCACCCGTTCTACACCGGGACCAAGCGGGTGCTGGACACGACCGGCCGTATCGAACGGTTCAATCGTCGCTACGGCGGCCGGACGTCCGCGGGAAGCTGATCCGCGCCACCCTGAAGCGGTGATTCCGTGCTCCGGATCACAGTCCAGGGCACGAGTTCCCGGGAACGCGGCGTGATGGTTTATCGTTCACCTATATGTGGATGTCGCGTATCGCGCCCACACCCGAACCGCCCCGGCTGGATTCCCCCGATCCGGCCGGGGCATCCTTCTGCCCCATGGGCGCGAGCCGGATCACGCCTGGTGCCCGACGTCGATGGGCTGGGCCGGAACCCCGTATCCGGAAATCGACAGGGCCGCCAGGCGGAGGCGGCAGGCCTCGTGCGGAAGGCGCGTCGCGGAACGTGTCACCGCGGCCACACAGTGATGGACCGGCCCGGACCGCTGTCAGCCCCGCGGCGGCTTCCTGGGCATCGCCTCGATCACTAACGCACCCGCCGCCGGCAGCACGGCCACCGCGGCCGCGGCCCCGGGCCAGAGCCGTACCGCCAGCGCGGTCACGGCCGCGCCCGCCACGACCGCGGTCAGCCGGCCGGCCACCCAGCGGTCCCCCCGGTCCCACGACCGCAGCGCCAAGCGGCCGACGAAGGACGTGAGCGTGCCGGTGAAGTAGTTGGTGGGCGTCGCGCGGATACGGCCCTGAATCCCCATGGCCACGGAGATGAGCACGAGCAGCCCCAGCAGGTCCCCGGCAGAGGTGATCAGATCCAGCGACCACAGCACGGCCCCCGCTGCGAGCAGTGCCACCTCGACCAGCAGCATCCACGGCAGAGGCCATCGCCACCGCTCGCTCATCCACGCACCGCACACGACGCCGACGCCGTACGCGACGAGCGCGGTGATCACCCGCAGGGCCACCCCGTGCTCCCCGACACCGGCGGCGGAAGCGCCCAGCAGCACCAGATTCCCGGTCATCACCCCGGCGAAGACCTGCCCGACACAGATGAAGACGAACGCGTCCGCCGCCCCGGAAGCGGCCGACAACAGCAACAGAGCCCATTCGCTCCATGGGTCGCACCCAGTGGCGGGGGGAACAGGAGTGGACACGCCTGCAGAGCTTACCCGTCGTCTTCAGCGGTTCGTGAGCGTCCATCAGGTCCACGAGGTTCAGGTCGGGGGCTCCTGGACCACCGTCTTACACACAGCGTGTGAGACACGCGTGGGACGAAACGGCCCCGGGCCGGTGATTCCAGCACCGCCGGAGCCTTGAGACGAAACCCCTCTGATCAACACGCACGGGCGACCGGGCTGGACTCCGAAGTCTGGGCCTCCTGTTGCTTGAGTTGGTTGACGCTACCGAGCTACCGAGCGGCCCTGTTCTCGTGCCCGGCACCAGCCACGATCACCCGATCGAGACTCCCGATCGACGGACGCCGCTCAAGATCCGTACGGCAACAGCTACTTGGGAGCGAGGTGCGGCCAGGCGAATTGCCATATGTGACATTCCCAGCTCAACGGGTCATCAACAGACCCCGATAAAAGGTTATTTACGTCCAATCCGCCCCTTTCCGGCCTGGGCTCGTCACGAGAGAAGGTAGGCGGGTATGCGTAAGGATGGAGATCTTTACGTGCGAAACTTGTGAAGATCATTTGTGCTCACCGTGGGCACGCTCATCATGTCGGGATCTTCATGAACGTTTCATTCAGATGGAGACGGGCCTCCTCGCCTCCGCCGCCCCACCTCATATCCCCGCGGCTACGGGCGATCGCGCTCGCCACCTCCGCCCTGCTGGTCGCCGAGGCCGTGATCGCCGCGGGGGCGGCCGGAAGCGCCGTGGCCGTGCCCCAGTCCACACCGACCCGGTCGACGACATCGGCCCCGCCGGCCGAACGAGGGCCCGCCGAGGCCGAGGACCCAGCCTCGGCGGCACTGGCGGCGCGACTGCAGAATCGCCGGATCGAGGTGCTCTCGGCGCGTACCGAGACGTCGACCGTCTGGATCAATCCGGATGGTTCCACCACGCAGGACACTTCTTCGGGGCCTGTCCGTTTCCGTGACGAGGCAGGCAAATGGCGTGACATCGACATCGATCTGGTCAGGTCCGCTGACGGTACGGTCGAGGCGTTGTCTCATCCCCTGGATCTGGAGCTGGCGGGGAAGACACCTGCCGCGAAGGCCGCACGCATCATGGCCTCCGACCACGAGCCCGGTCACCAAGACACTCCCGCTGTCCCGCTGCTCAGCCTGACCTCCGACGATGGCAGGCCGATGACGCTCTCGTGGCGCGGTGTCCTGCCCCAGCCCGTGCTGAACGGGAGCCGAGCCCGGTACGTCAACGCGCTCACCGCGACCGACCTGGTGGTGGAGACCACCCGCACCGGATTCGAGCAGTCCCTTGAGCTGAAGGACCGTTCCGCGGTCGAGGCCAACGGTTCGGTCACGCTCACCCTCCACACGCCGGGCCTGACGGCGAAGGAGGGGGACGATCGCTCGGTCTCCTTCGTGGACAACCGCACCGGCAAAGAGATAGCTGCATTGCAGGCGCCCGTGATGTGGGACGCACGCACCGACCCTCGCACCGGGGAGCACACTCGTGTCGCCGACGTGGGCCTGAAGGTCGCGCAGAGCGGCGACGACGTGGACCTGACCCTCACCCCCGACGCGGAGTTCCTCGCCGCTCCGGACACCGTCTTCCCCGTGACCGTCGACCCGGCGGTCAACCTGGGTACGACCTTCGACGCGTTCGTCCAGCAGGGCTACACCACCGACCAGTCCGCAGCCACCGAACTCAAGCTCGGAAACAACGGAGCCGGTCAGATCGCCCGGTCCTTCCTGCAGTTCAAGACAGGATCGGTGCAGGGGCGCAAGATCCTCGGCGCGAAGCTGAACCTGTGGAACCACCACTCGTGGACCTGCAGCGCGGCAGGTTCGGGCAGTTGGGAAGTGTGGCGCTCGGGGACGGTGAACACCGCATCCCGGTGGACCGCGCAACCGACCTGGATGGAGAAGTACGCCACCTCCACCGCCACCAAGGGGGCGTCGGGCTGCGCCGCCGGATGGGTGAGCGCGGACATCACCTCCATGGTGCAGGTGTGGGCCGATCACACCGCCACCACCCATCATCTGGGAATCCGTGCCACCGACGAGGAGAAGGCACAGGGCTGGAAGCGTTTCCATTCCGGTGACGCGGCGTCCGGTACCCCCTACATCTCCGTGACGTACAACTCCTTTCCGGCCAAACCCAGCGGTACCGCCATCTCGCCCTCGACGGTGAATGCCTACAACGGCAAGCGTTACGTCACCTCTCTGACGCCCAGGCTGTCGGCCAAGCTCACCGACCCCGAGGCCGGTTCGGTCAAGGGCCAGTTCGAGATCACCCCTGACCCCGCGTACAAGGACGCCGGAAGCTACACGTACACCGCGACCAGCGCGGCCGTGGCGTCGGGTGGCACAGCGAGCATCACGATCCCGTCCGCGTCCGCCTTTCCGGTCGGTTCGCATCTGCGGTACAGGGTGCGAGGCCATGACGGCACCGTCTACGGCGACTGGACCGGGTACACCAACTTCGTCATGAACACAGGGCTGCCGGTGGCACCGCGCATCGAGTGCGAGCCCTATGCCAAGGACACCTGGACCGAAAAGGACCCCGACGGCGCCGAGTGCGTCCTGGACACCACCTCGTCCGACGGGCAGGGCTATCTCTGGGGACTCGACGACCCGAAGGTCCCGAACCGGATCAACGACACGGTCGACGGCAACGGTGGTGATCCGCTGACCATCACGGTCAAGCCCGCCGACGGCTGGCACACCTTGTACGCCAGGACTGTCGACTCCGGCGGCAACATCTCACCCGGCAGTCCGGCCGAATACGCCTTCGGTGTCGGTGTGGACGGGGCGGCGGTGCTGTCGCCGCGCGAAGGTGACACCACGGCCCGCCGCTATCGACTCGCGGCCAAAGGACTCACTTCTTACACCGGGGTGACGTGGGAGTACCGCCGTGGTCCGCAGGACCCCTGGCATGTCGTGCCCGCACAGTACGTGTCCTCCGCCGACGGCAAGCTCTCCACCTGGCCCGCCGCGGTCACGGGGGGAAACGCCACCGGCCTGGTCTGGGACGCGGCCGAATCGCTGCCCTCGGACGGCGTGATCGAACTGCGGGCCGTGTTCTCGGACGGGAGCCGCAAGGGCTATTCCCAGACGGTCGGGACCACGCTCGACAGAGACGCCGGGAGCGCCCCGTCCGGCGCGGTCGGCCCGGGCTCCCTCAATCTGCTGACCGGTAACTACAAGCTGTCCAACACCGATGCGACGGCATTCGACCTGTCGGTCACCAGGACATTCTCCTCCCGCAGGAACGAGTCCGAGGAGGAAGGTCTGGCGCAGATCTTCGGTCCCGGGTGGCTCTCGTCGGTGACGGCGGCCACGAGCGGAGCCGAGTACACGCAGCTCATCAAGACCTCGGACACCGCACTGCAGTTGCTCTCCGGAGACGGTTCCTCGGTCGCCTTCACCGCTGTGGCAGGAGGTGGGTGGAAGCCGGAGAAGGGCGCCGAATCACTTTCCCTGACGGGTGGATTCACAGGCACCTTCACTCTGCGGGACACTGACGCGAACGTGACGGTGTTCAAGCGCCTCAGTGAGAAATCAACGAACTGGATCGTCTCGTCGAGCGCGTCGGCGGCAGACGATTCGGCCGTTGTCACCTTCGCGGAAGAGATCTCGGTCAACGGCAAGACGCTCTCCCGTCCGCAGAGCGTCGTATCGCCGAACGAAGCCGTCGCGGCCGACGTCTGCCGGACCGCGCCCTCCACCAAGGGCTGCAGGGTCATCGAGTTCGTCTACGCCGACGAGACCAAAGCTGCCGGAACCGCTCTGGGCGACTACAAGAACCAGGTGTCGTCCATCAAGCTCTGGGCCACCGACGCCAATGCGGCGAAGGCGAGCGAGGAAACCCTCGCGCGCTACGTCTACGACGCGTCCGGCCGGCTGCGCCAGGTGTGGGACCCGAGGCTGCCGTTCGAGCAGAGAACCGAGTACACCTACGACTCCGACGGGCGGGTTCGTACCCTCAACGAGTCCGGCCGGCTCCCCTGGACGTTCACCTACGGCAGCGCCGGTCCGGCCGCGATCGCGGGGGACGGCATGCTGCTCGGTGCCTCCCGTCCGGCCCTGACCGAAGGGTCGGCGACGGAGACCTCGGGAACGGCCGCCACCACGATCGTGTACGGCGTACCGCTGTCGGGAGCCCGAGCACCGCACGCCATGAACCAGGCGGCAGTGGCGGCATGGGGACAGGACGTGGCCCCCACGGACGCCACCGCGATCTTCCCGCCGGGAACCGTGCCGGGGTCCAGCGACGGTGGCAACCTGTCCAAGGACGCGTACCAGCAGGCCAGCATTTCGTACATCGACGCCAACGGCCAGGAGACCAATACCGCCGAGCCCGGAGGCGGCATCACCACCACCGAGTACGACGAGTACGGGCACACCGTCGCTGAACTCTCGGCGGGCAACCGGGATCTCGCACTGGGATCCGCGCCCGCGGCAGCGGACACGCTGGCGTCCCTGGGGCTGGCCGGACTCAGCACGTCGGAAAGGGCCCAGCGGTTGTCGACGGTGTCCTTCTTCGACCCGTCCAACCAGCGGCTGACCGACACCTACGGCCCGGTCCACGAGATCGTGCTGGTCAAGGGGATCGGCGACACGCTCGCGCCCGGTGACACGGTGCTGGCTCGGGCCCACACCTCGTTCCGGTACGACGAGGGACGCCCGGCCGATGCGGCCGTGCAGGACGTGATCACCTCCTCCGCCATCGGGGCGTCCGTCGAGGGCTTCGCCACCGACGCCGACGTGGTCATCAGCAGGAGCACCTACAACTGGTCCACCGGCGAGGAGACGTCCAGCACGGAGGACGCACTCGGCGCGGCAGTGACCACCAAGTCCAGCTACACGGACGCGGGCCGACTGATCACCACCAGCCTTCCCGCCTCGAACGGGAAGGATGCCGGGACACTGCGCTACCAGTACTACACCGCGACCGGCAGCGGATCGTGTGCGGGACGACCCGAGTGGGCAGGGCTCCTGTGCCGGACGGAACCCGCGGCTGCCATCACCAACGGCGGCGCCAACCCGAACGCACTCGCCACCACTGTGTACACCTACAACCGCTGGGGAGGACAGTCAACCCGGACCGAGTCGGTCAATTCGGTCACCCGCAAAGTCACGATCGAATACGACAAGGCGGGCCGCGTCGTCTCGTCCGGCGTCAGCGGCGATGGCGAAGCGGTACCGGATACGCTGACCACGTACGACGCGGTGAGCGGGCAGATCGCGAGCAAGTCCTCGGGCGGGCAGACCATCACGTACCGCTACGACGCCCTCGGCCGCGTGATCTCCTACGGCGACGGGGCCGGGAACACCACCACGACTGCGTACGACAGCCGGGACCGGGTCACCAAGGTCACCGACTCTGCACCCTCGGTCACGACGTACGCGTACGACACGGCGGACCGGCCGCGAGAGATCACCGACTCGGTCGCGGGCACCTTCACCGCCGCCTACGACATCGACGGCAACCTCACCTCGCAGACCCTGCCCGGTGGCTACACGCTCTCCGTGGTCTCCAACACGGCAGGGGTGCCGGTCAGCAAGGAGTACACGACGCGCGCCGGGGAGATCGTTCTCGCGGACTCCGCGCAGTTCACCGTCCACGCCCGACAGGCCGGGCATACGCAGTCGGACGGCATCTCCATCCAGAGCCAGTACTCCTACGACGGCGTGGGACGCCTCGTGAGGGCCACGGACAGCACGGCCGACTCCTGTGTCAGCCGTGACTACGAGTTCGATGCCAACAGCAACCGCACCAAGTTGACCACCCGTTCGGACGACTGCGACAGCACGACCAACGACACCCGGACCGAGACGGTCCCGTACACGTATGACTCGGCGGACCGGCTCACGAGCGGCTCCCGCGCATACGACGCCTTCGGCCGGACGCTGAAGAGCGGCGACACGGACCTGTCCTACTTCGTCAACAACCTGATCCGCACCGAGACCAGCGGCGAACGCCGCAAGGTGTGGGACCTCGACGCCGCGGGACGGGTCGGCCGGTCGCAAGACCGGACGCGCACCACCGACGGCACATGGGTCACGGACGACACGGTCGTCAACCACTACAGCGACAACGCGGACAGCCCGTCCTGGAGCAAGTCCGGCGACACGATCAGCCGGAACGTGGACGACCTCACCGGAAACCTGGGAGCGGTCACCGCCGCCGACGGCGACGTCGTGCTCCAGCTCGCCAACCTCCACGGTGACGTCGGGGTCCAGCTTCCGCTCGACCCCGAGCAGGTCCCGTCGGTCCTTCGCTACGACGAGTACGGCAATCCGCTCCTCAACACCGCGTCGGCCCGATACGGCTGGCTCGGCGGCGCACAGGTGGAGAGCGACACCCTCGGTGGATATGTCCGCATGGGTGTCCGGCTCTACGAGCCGGGGACCGGCCGATTCCTCCAGCAGGACCCCGAATACGGTGGAGGTGCCAACGCCTACGCGTACTGCGACGGCGACGGCGTCAACTGCCAGGACATCGACGGGTTCGCCAGCTACTACCTGAACTACGACCTCGGAAAGACAGCGGCCAGCGACAAGAGCGTCTTCAATTACTGGAAGAGCCACTTCAAATCCATCTTCCCCATACCCGGCCGCCCCGGGAAGATCACCAAGAAGGGACAGAAGTTCACGCTTCGACCCGTCATCGCCGGTATCTCCATGTACTTCCCGGTGAAGGTCAACAGCATTACGAAGAGCTATCTCCAGTTGGGCGCCCGGCCGGGGCACCCGGACTGGCCCGGAGGCTGGATAGGATTCGATCTCTTCAAGAAGAAGGGGAGAATGAAGTTGGAGGTTCGGGGCTACCTCGGAGGATTGGCGGCCATCGCCAACCGGAGCTTCAACCAGGCCAGAGCCAAGCCGTACTGGGACAAGCTGGCCAAGAATCTCCGTAACACCATCAAGAAGAAGTTCTGAAGACATCGGTTTCACACGCCCCGCCCTCCACCGAGAGTGCAGAACATGCCCATCAAAACGATCAAGATCTATCTGGCAGTGGTCCTCATTGCTGGACTGGTCCACGCCGGCGGGATATTCGACAAGGACGTGACGTTCCTCGTCTGTCTTGCGATAACCGTTCCGTGTTCCATCCTCACGTCACCGCTTCTCTACTTCGTGGTGGCTCCTGCGCTGGCCTTCATCGGAATTCCTCCTGCCGTGGGGCAGGTCGTTTCCGATCTCGGATATGCGTTGGTTGGAGGAGTGCTGAACGTGCTCCTGGTGAAGGCGGTCGCAGCGGCCATCAGGACCTTCCGGGCCGCCCGCTCCGCCTGAGCAGGATGCGCTTCGCAACCGGCCGCACGTGGAACGCGGCCGGGAACACGGGTTGACCGGGAGGCTCGTGAAACCGGCCCACCCGGGCCGGTGACGGCCCCGGAGCCGTCGCAGATCGAGCCGTGAGCAGCCCATGCGGGGGTGGGGGGGGGGGGGGGGGGGGGGGGGGCGCCCCCCCCCGGGGGGGGGGGGGGGGGGGGGGGCCCCGGGGGGCCCCCCCCCCCCCCCGCCCCCGCCGGGCGGGGGCGGGCGGGCCCCCGCCCCCCCCCCCCCCCCCCCCCCCCCCCGGGGGGGGGGGGGGGGCCCGCCCCCCCCCCCCCCCCCCACCCCCGCATGGGCTGCGGCGCGGCGGACGGCCCGGAGTGCGGCCGCCTGGTCCCACTCGGCCAACTGGTCCCAGATCCGCCGGGCCCGCAACCGCAACTCGTCCCACGCCAGCAGCACGCTGTCGTGCCCGGCCTTGAGTACGGTCTCGTCCTCGTGACACGTGTGCTCGGCCAGGACGGCCAGTGCATCGCTGATCCTGCCGCACCCGCGTCTCGTCCTCCGCCAGGGTGCTTTCGAGGGCGAACGTACAGCCGCCGGGATGGTAGGCGAAACAGCGCACACGCCTGCCCCACCCCCGGTGCGAGGACAGTTCTCCCGGGCGGTGCACGACGGCGCGGTCGAGTCTGTCCACTGCACGCAGGCGGCACCCCGCTGGGAACGGTGGAGAAAGCGGGCGACAGCGGCGTGCTCGATCTCCGGTCCGCGGGCGCCGAGTCCACGGATCAGGGTGCGGCGGGCCACGCCGGGCGCCCCTGGCGCCGCGTCATGGGCGAGTCGGTGGATCGCCTCGGTGAGCGGTATGCGGGTGCCGCAAGTTGGCGGCAGGGCGGGATCCAGCGGCGACACGGCGGTGCTTCTCATTTCTGGACGGGGGGATGCCGGGTGGGTAGAGGAGTTCAAGGGGGCGCGAGGTCAGGCCGTCAAGTGCCGCAGACCGGGCGGGTCTGGTGTGAGGCGGAGACGGGTGAAGGGGTAGGTCGGTGCCGGCAGCACGGGGTGGATCAGACCGAGGGCGCAGGCAGCGAGCGCGCCGTCCGGGGCAGTCGATGACGAAGGCCCGAGTGTCCCCCTCCTCGGTCAGCCGCGGTGCCAGCTCGGCCGTGCACCGCCGGATCCACTCCTCGCTCAACGGCTCGGACAGCACATGCTCCGAGCGCATCCGGACGATGCCCTCGGCGTCGGCGGCCGTGGCCGCGCGGACCGGCAGCCGCCCGACGGCACCCGAAGGCCCGACCATGCCGGGCAATGCCATGTTGCGGTTCACCAGGTTCCTCCTGTCGGCGAGTTGGGGGCGCTGTGCTCGGCGCGCAGCCGGGCCGGCGTCCGCCGGCCCCTCTCGACCAGCTCGGGATCACCGTGGGCGACGCCATATGCGATCCCGCTCACCGCATCGAGAGCCTTGTCGATGACCAGCCGTGCCTCCTCAGCACCGGTCAGAGACCTGCCGTACCCGGCCACGAACGCCTCGAACAGGTCGGGACGGCCGGCCCAGGCATCGGACAAGCGGACCAGATCCCGTACGGCAGGCCCGGGCTCGCTTCTCTCAAGGTCGATCACCGCCACGAAACTGTCGGCGTCGTCCGCCGCTTCGGCGGTGCCGGCGTCGCCGGCGTGGAGGATGTTGCGCAGCTGGAAATCGCCGTGGGTCTCCACCCACTCCAGCGGCGGCAGGGACGGCGCCCGCTGGACGAGGCCACGGACGAACTCCTCGTCACCCGGCTCCAGACGCAGCTGCGCCGCGGCCAGGTGCCGGTCGGCCTTGGCGACAGCCGGGCCGCTGCCGGCCGGGGCAGGCCGCGGGGGAGAGGCCTGCTCAACGAGGTCGACGCGGGTGATCCTGGGAACGGCGGGCAGCAGGGCGGTCGGGACCTGGCCGGTGCCCGAACCGAGGTCCAGCAGGGTCGGCCGGTCGAGGCCGTCCAGGGTGTCGGCAAGGAGCCGGACGGCTTCGTCGGGAAATCCCGGTCGGTAGCGGGCGTAGTCGGCCGCCGCCGAATCGAACAAGGTCACAGATCCTCTTTCCGTGCGGGAAGTGCGGGTCAGGTGGGCTGTCATGGCGTGGCGGAGAGTGCGGGCAGTTCCCATCCGAGGGCGGTGGTGCCGGTTCTGGAGGTGACGTGCTGCGGGGCGCCGTCGTCCGGGATGTCGACGTGGAAGGCCGCGGGGGACCCGGCCCGCACCCAGAGGCCGTGGACATGTTCGAGTTCGGTCCACACATCGCGCGGGCCATGGACACGGACGGTGCAGTCACCGGGACCCGCCACGGCCCAGGAGTTCTCCTCGGGCGCCACCAAAGTGAGTGTGTCGGCCTGGAAGTGCCGCACCACGCCGGGAACGAGGTAGGCGGCTGCCAGCCAGAACCCGTACGCGTGATCCGGCGGCGGAGTGAAAGCGGTGGGGCGTCTCTTCCCGGGGCGGCTCGTGATCTGCTGGAGATGGTGCTGGGCGGTGAGCCAGGTGTATCCGTGCAGCGGGCGGTGGCCGCGAGGTCCGCCTTCCAGGACGGCCTCGACGTGCCCTCCCGTCGTGCGCGTCACCAGGCAGTGGCCGGGCCAGCTAGGCGTCCGCGTCGCCAACGTGGTCAGCAGCCGCCCGCGGGGAGCGAGCTGGTCCACCCACGCCGACGGCAGGCACGGTACGCCGATCCCGGAATGGATCCGGTCGTACGGCGCCTGCGGAGCGTGCCCGTCGAGCGCGTCGCCGGCCACCACCCTCGCGCCGACGCCGACCCGGTCGAGATTCTTCTGTACGAACGCGGCCATGTGCTCGTCCCGTTCGACACCGACCGCCCGTCCGGGCCCGGTGAGCGCAGCGGCGAGCGCGAGCGAGACGCCCGGCCCGGTTCCGAGGTCCAGGTACCTGTGCCCGGACGCAATCCGCATCCTCTGGAGGACTTCCACGGTGTACGGGGTGAACGTCGACATCGCCGTCATCCGGCCCCCACTCACGACGCCACGGACCTGACCTTCCAGCCGTTCGCCGCCACGCTGGACCAGGACCGACTCGCCCGAGTACACGAGGTCCTGCCACTCGGCCCGGTCCTTGAGGTGTGCTCCGTCGAGCAGTTCCCACACCACTGGCTCGCTGCCCTGTTCACTACGGCGTACATACGCCCGTGGCATCAGCACGCCGCGGTCCAGGCGCGACAGCGCGATCGGCCAGCACTCCGTCGGCTTGAAGGCGTTCGACCAGCGCGAGGCGCGCCGATGCCGCGTCGGTGAGCCGGGCTTCGGCCGCCGAGCCGACCGTGCCGGATTCGGCTTTCACCGCAGTTCACCTGCCACCGGTGGCAGGCACTGTGGGCGCCCAGCCGAGCTCGGTGTACGCGGTGCCGGTGCGGATGCCCTCGATCGCCGCACGGGTGTAGCGGACCATCGGGTCCGGCAGCCCTTCCAGCGGCCACCACCGCCAGGCCGTGCACTTGTCAGGCTCGCGGATCTCCGGTTCTCCGGACCACTGGCTCGCCCGGAAGAACAGCTGAATTCGGGGTTCGGCGTTCTCGTGATCGTCGAGCAGGTGCACGGTGTGCACCAGGGTGAGGTTTGCGGGCTCGATGATGATCCCGGCTTCCTCATACGCCTCCCTGACCAGGCACGCGCGAACACTCTCCCTTTCCACATGACCGGCCAGGGCATGCCACTCGCCGCCCGCGAACTTCACATCCGGGTGACGCAGACCAAGGAGAGTACGGCCGTCGCGTTCCAGGAACAGGTGCGCGCCGATCACGTTCTTCACCGCGTGGTCCCGTGGCCCGGGCAGCGGCGGCGCGGGGTGCTCGGTGTGGTGGGCCTTGATCACCTCATGAGCCCACCGGCACATCGACAGCTGCTCCATGGTGGCGACGTCGAACCAGGCGAACATGATCCCTTCGGTGACAGGCAGGTCGTGGGCGACGCCGTCCCAGTGGGCCGCATAGACCTGGATGTTCCCCTCGGTGACGTCCGGGCCGTGGGCCCGCACGGTCGTGTAGGGGGTGATACCGGAGAGGACGAGCTCCGTCTCCTCGAGGATCTCGCGGGCGATCGCTTCGTCCAGAGTTTCGCCGGGTTCAGGCCCGCCGCCGACCAGGGACCAGGTACCGGGGTCGCAGATCGGTTTGTGTGCATCCCTCAGGTGAAGGAGGTACTCGCCGCGGCCGTTGACGATCAGGACGGCGGTGCCTGTGGGCTGAGAGGAAGTGGACGCGTTCAAGGAAATACCGCCTAGACGTAGGGAGTTGATTGGCTTTTCGGGCAATTCGCAGCACTCGGATCGGGGAGGTCGTCTGCAACCTGGGGCTACTGAGGGAGGAGGCGTGGCAGTAGGTCATCGCGCTCGAAGTAGGAGTGTGCGGGGCGTGGGTCCCCTCTTTGCATTTCGCCGGGCCGGCCGCACCACGCTGGTGCGTGAGCGAGGCAAGGCCCCCGAAGGGTTGTTGGGTTGGCTGGTGCCGGTCAGTGCCGCTCCGCGGCGCGGGCATCTTGCATGCTGCTGGCTGGTCGAGCCCGTACTGAGCGGCCGGGGCCTCGTACATCTCCCGGTAGAGCCCCCCGTCCACAGCCATGAGCTCGCCGTGCGTGCCCGCTTCGGCGACGACGCCCTTGTCGAACATGCGCCGGCGACCATGCCATCAGAAGGGCCGCGGTCACCGCGGTCGCTGCCAGTGCTGACAGGGCCGGCAGAGCTTGGCGCAGCTCGTCCGCCGTCGGGCCCTTCGCGAACGGATCCGTGAGCACGCTGTTGACCGCGACCAGCCCCCACGCCGCGGTCACCCCCTGCCCGAGCTGCGCGGCCACCACTCCCGCCATCGCCCGCCGATCCGTCTGCCGGCCGGTACGCAGCACCAGGGCGACCATGCGCGGCAGCGCGGCCTCCATGTGCCGGAACGAGAGCCTGGTCAGCGAGCCCGCGTGACGTACGAAGGACTGGTCATGGCGCAGCCTGCCCCCGTACAGCTCGCGCTCCGCGTTCGAGATCGTGTCCTTCGCCGGCGTGCTCTTCGCGTCCTGCGGGGTATCGCGGTGTGGGCCGGTGCGTGTCAACGTCGCTCCTTCCTGATGGTCGTGGCGGCATCGTCGGGTTCAACGACCCCGCCGAGTTTTCGAACACGTGTCTTTCGGCCGAGTTTCGAATCCCGGTTCCATGCGGCTGCTGAAAGGTGCGGGATGCATGAGCCCTTGTGCCGCAAGAGGCGCTCCATGAGTGGGTGTTGGCCGAAACGCCGTCGGTCGCGTGCCCAGGGGCGCGGACCGGGGTTCCTGATGGGATCAGAGCGCCTGGACCTTCGGTCTGTTCTGCGCATGGCTGATCGGGCCGTGGCGCGAGGTCTTGCCACGCCCTGTGCGAGAGGCGGGTTCAGTTCAGGAGAGTGGGCAGTTCGTCATGCCTCTCGGACGTGGAAAGCCGTCGCCGGGAAGCGGTGCCCGTTGACCTGGAGGGGGCGAAGAAGCATCGCGTCATGGACGGGTGACTCGGGCGCGTGCTTGACGCGGCCCGTGATCTGGTAGTCCCAGCACAGGTGCGCGCCGTGCGCGGGTTCGTTGTCGAGGATGCAGATGAGGGTGGTCCATGGCTGCCCTTGGCGGCCGGAGATCACGGCGTCGTGGAGCCGGCGGCCGATGCCGTGGTTGGTGTGGGAGGGGCGGACCATGAGTTCACGCAGCCACAAGACTTCCCCGGCTGCGGCAGCCGACTGCGCCTCGGCTGGGCGGGCATCGCCGAGGGAGGCCCACCAGGGCTTGCCGGAGGGCAGCGTCACGCCGTGGACGTAGCCGACCAGGTTGCCGTCGAGGCGTGCGGTGCCGGTCTCGAAACAGCACGCGTTGTGTCGCCTGCGAGGTCCTGCTGCCTGCTGCCGGCGGTGAGGACCCGGGCTTCGTCTGCGTCCGGAACGGCCAGGGCCGTCCCCGGTACCGGATCGGCGCCCGTGGGGTGCGGGTCCCACACCAGGGGGCGGCCGGTGGCCGGGTCGGTGAGGGCCTGTCGGAGTTCGTCGTGGGAGGTGACGCCGTGTCCGTAGCCGCAGACCGCCACAGCCGAGGCATCCTTGAGCCGGGCGCGGACAGCGTCGGGGAGCGGGCCGAGCGGCAGTGGGCCGGTGGTCGTATCGCAGCGGAGCAGTGTGCGGTCGGCGGCCCCGGACACGGGTCTTGACCGGAGTGGTGCCGCTGGTGGCGAGGTCGATGACCTCGACGCCCGCCCCTCATCCAGCAGGGCACGGATCCGTGCCCCCGGCTCATCCTGTCCGAGGCCGCACACGAGGGTGACGCGCCAGCCCGGCTCCCGGACGGCCAGAATGGCGGCCGGCGCGGCGCCGCCCGGCCGGTCGGTGCCGCGGGCGTCGGCGGCGACCGGGAGCGGGGCCTCCGGGGAGAGCCGGTCGGCCGTGCCGTTGATGTCGCGGTCCAGCAGCACGTCACCGACCACCACTACCAGCCGCCGTACGCCGTCCGTCTCCTCGTCCCCGGGAACAGCCGGCCCGGTGAGGAGGGTCTCGACGGCTGCGCACAGGACGTGCACCGCCACCAGGTGGCATTCCTGGACGGTGGCGACCTGGGCGGCGTCCGCGCACACGGCCTGATCACTGGCCGCGGCGCGTGGGTTGGGTACCGGACCGGTCAGCGCCCAGACGGTGAGGCCGAGCTCACGGCCCGCCCTCGCGGCGGCGAGCACATTGGGGCTGGCGCCGGAGGTGGAGAGCAGCAGCAGGGCGTTGCCGGGCCGGCCGTGCGCGCGGACCTGCCGGGCGAAGACCTCCTCGGGCCCGTAGTCGTTGGTGATGGCCGTTACCGAGGAGGAGCCGGTGTGCAGTGCGATAGCGGACAGTGGCGCTCGTTCGGTGCGGGAACGGCCGACGAGTTCGGAGGTCAGGTGCTGGGCCTCGGCCGCCGATCCGCCGATCCGCTGTTGCTCGCGACCAGCAGGCGGCCGCCCGCGGGCAGTCGGTCGGCGAGGAGGCGGCCCCAGATCTGGAGGCGGCCCGTATCGAGCAGGGGTAACGCGGTGGCGAGCGCCTGTTTGTGCGCGCGGCTCGACGGGGACACGGAGAACTCCCTCGAAGGAGATGGTGGACAGGGAGGGGATGGTGGCCGGGGTACCGGCGGTGGCCGACCAGTGCCGGTACCCCGGGGGCTTCAGGAGCCGGCCGGCCGGTAGCGGGCGAACAGCGGGCCGTACGTGGCCAGCGCCTGATCGCGTTCCAGGAGCGGGTAGTCGAGGAGCTTCTCGACGATCCGGTGCTCGGCGAGGAGCCGCTCGGCCTGCTGGAGCAGCACGGTTTCGCCCAGCTCCGTCAGGTGCACCCCGTCGCTCCACAGGCTCTCCGGCTCGTCCTTGGTGGCGGCGGGGGCGAGCTGTCGGGCAGCTGCGGTGAACGGGGCCCACATGTCTGGGAAGAGGGGATTCGTGTGCTGCGAAGTGGGGCGCAGGGCAGGGAAGTCGCCGGTTAACCCTTGCGGGCGACGGCGCACCACATGGGCAGGGTGTCGTCCGGGGTGTCGTCCGGTCCGGGACGCCAGCGGGTCAGGGTGACCACGCCCGGTTCCAGGATCTCCAGGCCGTCGCAGAATCGTTGCACCTCTTCGTGGGTGCGGGGGGTGGCGGAGGCGTGGCTGGCGGCGCGCTCGTTGTAGATTCGCATGGATTCGGCGACCTCGCGGGCGGTGACATCGACGGCCGGATGGGACAGGACAAGGTGGCTGCCCGGGGCGAGGCGGTCCAGCAGACGGCGGGTGAGGTTCCACGGGTCTTCGGCGTCCTTGATGTACTGCAGGATCGCCACCAGCATGAGGCCGACCGGCTGGTCCAGATCCAGGGTGCGGGAAGCCGCGTCGAGAATCGTGTCCACGTCCCGAGCGTCAGCCTGCACATAGTCGGTCTGCCCCGCAGGGCCGCTGACCAGCAGCGCCCGCGCGTGGGAAAGGACGATCGGGTCGTTGTCAACGTAGACGACACGCGATTCGGGAGCGGCCCGTTGGGCCACCTCGTGGGTGTTCTCCGCGGCGGGAATACCCGTACCGATGTCGAGGAACTGACGGACCCCGGCCGCCGCCAGATGACGAACTGCGCGTCCGAGGAAGGCCCGGTTGGCCCGCACCGACGGCACGATCGTCGGGTTCGCCCGGCCAGCGAGCTCGGCTGCCTCCTGATCCACCGGATAGTGGTCCTTGCCGCCCAGCCAGACGTTGTATACGCGGGCGGGGTGCGCGTTCGTGGGGTGCGGTGCGGACAGTGCGTAATCGTTCATCGTTCGTCACCTCGTGCGGCCGAAACGGCCAGGTCGGACTCGGGTTGGGCCACGGTACCCCCGTGATCCGCCCTTCACTGCCGATCAGCCGAAAACGCTCGGCGAGCGTTCTGCACCGGCGCGTTCCCTAACGGACCCACGAACGCGGCGACCTGCTCACATGGGATGTAGGGGAACCACCGTTGTGCCCCGGCAAGCCGCACTGGGCAGTCGCATCGCATGCTGGGGTGCGCGCCAGGCGTCACCGAACGGCGGCACATCGCCTCGCACCCGTCTGGCGCGCCGGTGAGGTTGATTCCTGCGGCGACCACCGGATCGCGATGACGGCGGCGGTGGCACAGCGCCTCGTCGCGGGGAGACAAGGACGTGATGATGTCGTCAGGACCGGCATGGCGGGACAGCGCGGTCTGGACCGAGGTGCCCGCCGCTTTGCGTGTGCGGACGAAGATGAGCCGGTGCGTGTGCGGTACGAGCATGAGAGTGCTCTCTTGGGCGGGTCGGAGTCCGGGCGGCAGGTGGCCGTCCACGGCCGCGGTGGCGGCCAGTGCCCGCCGGTAGGGGAGAGGCGCGAGGTCGGGGGCGCTGCGAGCGGGGACCATGGGGTCGGCGAGAAGCCGGCGTCCCATGAGCACGAGCTCGCAGTGTCCGGATTCCAGAAGCTGGGCGGCCTGGTCGAATGAGGTGATCCGGGCGACGGCCGCGGTCGGTACCCCGGTCTCGCGCCGGATGGGGTGTGAGTACCCGGCCTGCCGGGCTCGGGGCACTTGGAACGAAGAATCCGCGGTCGCCGCTGCCGTAGGGTTCTGCAAGGTGAACAGACACATAGCCTTCGAGCGACTGCACAACTTCCGTGACATGGGCGGGTATCGAGCGGACGGAGGCCGCCAGGTCCGCTGGGGGCGGCTCTACCGTTCCGACTCGCTGGGCAAGCTCCGCGGCGAGGACTGGGACCGGTTTCTCGGCCTCGGCGTCCGCACGGTCATCGATCTGCGCTACGACTGGGAGATCACTGCCAAGGGGCGCGTGCCCGACGCACCGGGACTGCGTTACCACCACCTCAGCATCGAACACCGGCCTTACGACCAGGCGGCCCTGGGGCCGGAGGTGGAGACAGGACGCTTCCTGGCCGACCGGTACGCGGAGGTCGCCCATGACGGCGTCGCCGAGCTCCGCCGCGCCCTGGACGTGCTCGCCGCCGAGGACAGCGCACCCGCCGTCTTCCACTGCGCGTCGGGCAAGGACCGCACCGGGTTGCTCGCCGCGCTCGTTCTGTCCCTGCTCGGCGTGTCCGAGGACGACATCGTCGCCGACTTCACCCTCACCGAACTCGCCACCGAACGGCTCCTGGCCGACTGGCGGGCGGACCACGCCGACCAGGAACCGGACTGGCCCGGGTACGGCAGGGCTCCCGCCGACGTCATGCGGCTCTTCCTGGCCGATCTCGCCACGGCCCACGGCTCCGTCCACGCCTACGCCGCCGAACTCCTGGGTGTCGACGAGGAACTGGTGGCGGTGTTGCGCAGAAACCTCCTCGTACCCGTCGGCGAAGGCGGGCCGGCCGACAGCGGCACGACGGTCGGGAGCGGCTGAACCGGCGCGCGTGCCCGCTCACCGAAGCGGCCGTCGATATCACCACACCCACCGCGACCACCCGGGCGACGGAACCCGTCGCCGGCAGGTGAAATTCCTGGCCCGATCCGGCGCGCGCAAGGCAAGATCATGGGATGACATGGACAGCACCTGACGTAGAGCGCACACCCGGTTCACTCGTGGCCGGTGAACGGGAGATGCTCACGGGCTACCTCGCGTGGTTCCGCAGCAGCCTCCTGCACAAATGCGCCGGCCTGACCGGGGAGCAGCTGGCCGAGCAGACGGTACCCCCGTCCAATCTCACGCTCCTCGGCCTGATCCGCCACATGGCGAAGGTCGAACGCGTCTGGTTCCGGCAGCGGTTCGCCGGTCAGACGCTCGATCCGATGTACGACCCGGCGAAGGGCAAGGACGCGGACTTCGAGGACGTGGACCCGGCCCGCGCCGCCGAGGACTACGCGCGCCTCGTCGAGGAATGCCGACTGGCGGACGCGATTGTCGCCGACGCCTCGTTGGACGACACCTTCACCCACGCCGACGAGGTGTACTCGCTGCGCCTGGTCCACGTCCACATGATCGGGGAGTACGCGCGCCACATCGGCCACGCCGATCTTCTGCGCGAACGCACCGACGGTGTGACGGGGTGGTGATGCGCCACTGAGCCAGGGTCTTTCGTTTGGATCAGGCCGGTCAGCGAGCGCGGCACGCGAGCCCGGCGAGATCCAAACAAAAGACCCTGGACCCGGCGCGGGATCCGCCCCGGCGCCGGACGTTTTGGAGCGGACCGGTCGGCGCATGACCCGGGAGCGGGGCGAGCGGAGCGGTGTCCGCCGCGGCGGCGAATGCCTTGTGGGCATCACGGCCGGACCGGCCCACCGGTAGGGCCGGGCATGGACGTCGTCCTTCCGACCCGGATCCGGATTCACCCAGACCGCGGTCACGCGCCCGGTGCGCAGAGCCCGATGCCGACCGCACTGAGCGGGGGCTCGCCCGGAACCGGAGCGGTGTGAAGCCGGGTCGAGCATGCCGGCTCGCCGGCCCATCGGCCGACGGCGGATCGATCTCCCGGGGGGACCGTCCCTTCCGGCCCGTCAGAGGGCGAGGTCGCCCAGGCCGGGATGAGTGTCCGGTCGGCGGCCCAGCGGCCAGTGGTACTTCCGGTCGGCTTCCCGGATCGGTACATCGTTGATGGAGGCGTGCCGCACGCTCATGAGCCCGTTCGGGTCGAACTCCCAGTTCTCATTGCCGTACGAGCGGTACCAGTTGCCCGAGTCGTCATGCCATTCGTACGCGAACCGCACCGCGATGCGGTTGCCCTCGAACGCCCAGAGTTCCTTGATGAGCCGGTAGTCGAGCTCCTTGGCCCACTTCCGGGCGAGGAACGCGATGATTTCCTCGCGTCCGGTGACCCATTCCGCGCGGTTTCTCCACCGGGAGTCCTCGGTGTAGGCGAGTGCCACCTTTTCGGGCGTCCGGGAGTTCCAGCCGTCCTCCGCCAGCCGGACCTTCTCGATCGCCGACTCGTGCGTGAACGGCGGGACGGGGGGACGTACCGTCATGGTCTCTCCTGTGATTGTTGATCTCGGCGTCGGTCCCGAGCCTAGGATGCGAGCCGATGAGGGCTGTCCGAAAGTCGCTGTCGGCGTCGACTCCCGCCGAGTCGACGCCCTTGACGCGGACGCATCGATGGTTATGGTCTAGTCCAAGTGCAAGGCCGCCTTCCGGACGCCTGCTGCTTCACGGCGTACGCGGTGGTGGATCTTGCCGTGCCCTTCGCGCCTCTTGGCCCCCACACTGGAGAGGCCGGCCTGCCATCGGTTGGGCCCCCCACAGCCCGATCGTGCGCAGCGACGCCTCATGTGAAGGAGAAGCATGCACGCGAAAAGGAAGACAGCCGCAGCCATCGGTGCCTTGCTGGCACCTGTACTGGCGCTGAGCCTTCCGGCCGGTTCCGCCGATGCCCACGGATACATCTCGTCACCTCCGAGCCGCCAGGCTCAGTGTGCCGCCGGGACCGTGAGCTGCGGAGACATCAAGTACGAGCCGCAGAGCGTGGAAGGTCCCAAGGGGCTCACCAGCTGCAGCGGAGGCAACGGCCGGTTCGCCGAACTCGACGACGACTCCAAGGGGTGGAGGGTCACCCCGGTGAGCGGGACCACGTCCTTCCAGTGGGTCCTGACCGCACGGCACGCCACGAGCACGTGGCAGTACTTCGCCGGCGGCCGGAAGGTCGCCGAGTTCAATGACAACGGCGCACAGCCCGGCGCCACCGTCACTCACCAGGTGAACTTCGGCGGACTGACGGGCAAGCAGAAGGTCCTCGCCGTCTGGAACGTCGCCGACACCGCCAATGCCTTCTACGCCTGCATCGACGTGAACATCGGCTGACCGACGCGACGGTACCGGCACCCCGGAACGGGTGCCGGTACCGTCCCTCCGGACCGATTGGACGCCTGCCCGCCGGGAGGTTCTTTCCCAGGCCGGGTCGTCCTAGAATGTCGCCCATGCCGAAGGCCGGAGTGTCTCGCAAGCCGATCGCCCACCGACACGGATCCGATGCCCTGGAAGGGATCCTCGTACGCGACGCGACATCGACCGGTCCCGTACCGACGGTCATGGTGTGCCATGGGGCGGAGGGGCGCAGCGACGCACTGACGAAGATGTCCGAACGCGTACTGCCCTGGGGGTACCAGGCGTTCGTCATGGATCTCTTCGGGAAGGGCGTCAGCGGATCCACACGTCAGGAGTTCGACGCGCTGATGCGCCCGTTCCTGGAGGACCGCGACCTGCTGGCGGACCGGTTGTCCAGCGTGGTGACCACCGTCGCGGGGCTGCCCGAGGTGGATGCTTCCAGCATCGCGGCCATCGGGTTCTGTTTCGGCGGACTGTGCGTGCTCGACATGGCCCGGACAGGGGCACCGGTCACCGGAGTCGCCGGCTTTCACGGCGTGCTGAACCCGCCGCCCGGACGGGCTCCGCGAAAGATCGACTGCAAGGTCGCGGTCTACCACGGCTGGGACGATCCGTTCGCGCGACCGGAGGATGTCGTCGCGCTGGCGGCGGAGCTCACCGAATCCGAGGCCGACTGGCAGATCCATGCCTTCGGCCGTACCGTGCACTCCTTCATGGCGGAACACGCGAACCGGCCCGAACAGGGGATCGAGTACAACGCCCGGTCGGCCGAGCGGGCCTGGTCGGGATTGCGCGGATTCCTGGCGGAGTGCTTCGCTCCTACCGGCTGACGCCGAGGGAGGAGGGGTGAGCCCGTCAACGGTCCGACAACGCCCGCGGTCGGATGCCGATCGGCGGGACCACCCCCTCGGTCGCCTCACACCGCTTCGACCCGTCGCGCCTCAGATGGTGCTGCGTGTGCGTCGCGGTGACCATCCTTCACACACGGACCTGCTGGTCGACCGTGCCGGGGCGCGTCCCGTTCGTCCGCGCCCGAGGCCGTTTCGAACGCGGCCGACCGGCCGAACGTCCTGAGCCTGTGCGGGTCGGGACGGGCGCGTCGCGGTTTGTGCCGGGAGCAGTCGGGGGTCCGACGCAGGACGGACTGACGAAGCCCCCTGTGTTCCGGTGGACGCGCAACCATTCGGTGCTGCGGGCGGAGGCGGTCTCCAGCACCTGCGCGCTGTCCGGGTCGGCCGGTTGGTCCAGGCCCAGGAGGCCGGCGACCCCCAGCAGGCCCACGGCGTTTCTCCCGGGGCGACTGTTCCCTCGGTCGAGCGGGGCCTGTCCGCCCCGTGGGGTGGCCGGTCGTGAGGTGACCGGTTTCCGGGGCGGCCGGGACGTGGACGGCGTCTGCCGCGCCGGTGCCACGTCGTGCCGCCCGGATGGCCGGGCCCTGCCGAGGGGCCTGCCGAACTCCGTAAGCCGGTAGCCGGTGGTCGCCGGCCGTGTACGGTCCGGCTGCCGTGGCCTGGCGGGCAACGCCTCGCCGCCCGGTCCGGCGCGGTGGGCGAATCGGCTATCAGGTGCTGGTTGGATGTGGATGTCCGAACGGGGATGTTCGGACGGGAACCCCGGCCCGATTCCGACGGGCCGGGGTTCCGTGTCAGGTGAGTGACTCGGTTACCACTTGCCCTCGTGGCGGTGGTCGATCACCCGGAAGCTGCCCACGACACCGTCGCGGACGTGGACGCCGCCCCGGACGTGGCCGGGGAAGACGCCGTCGCTGGAGCTGTGAGGTCCGACGGTGGCGATGGGGGCACCGTTGTCGCAGGTGGCCCCGCGGAAGACCTCGATGGTCCGGCGGCTGTCGTTGCGGATGTTGAGGCTCTTGGAGCCGAGGCCGCTGACTACGGTGATGCAGCCGCCACGCTCGTCGGAGTACGTGCGCTCGTTGATGTGGATCCGGCCTTCGTAGCGCTCCTCGTGGCCACGGCGCTCGTAGCCGCGGCCCTCTTCGCCCCTGCCCTCATTGCCTCTGCCCTCATTGCCCTTGCCCTCGTTGCCCTTGCCGGCGTCGCCGCCGTTGAGGGCCGAAACGGGGGCGGCGGCCTGCTGGACGACGGGGGCGGCCTGGGGCGGCTCGGAGGTGGCGGCCGACGCGTAGGTGATGCCGGTGGCGGCCAGGGCCGCGGCGGCCGCTACCGCGGCGGTAACAACGGTGGAACGGGTAGCCATGTCACTTCTCCTGTCTCAGAGAGGCCGACTGAGCAGCCGACCCGAGATTGAACGTACTGACGGTCCACATACCTGTCATATCGGGCATGTTGACGAGAGGGGGCGGATCGCCGATCGAGGGACAAAAACTACGCCAAATGCTATGTTCCGATAATCTGACAAATTTCCAACTGGACTCGAAATTCAGTGAGTTGATGTGTCGTTAGCCTGTCCGGGCGACATCCTGATTCCCGCTCACCCCGGCGTCGGCGTGTCTGTCTTTGACACCCCCAAAGAAAGCGCGTCACGCCACCGCTCCGAATGCCCGCCATTCGCACCGTGACCTGCGGCAACGCCGCTGATGGATCGCAGCTGCGGCGGACTGCCTTCCGGCTGCCCTGTCGCAGGCGCCAGGCCGGGCGAACATGGAGCCGTCGCGTGGGGACCGATCCATGGCCGACTTCGGCGGCATGAACCGCGACGCGCCGGGATTCCGTGAGACCGCGACGGGTGTGGGTGGGGGTGGACAGGTCCGGGAGTCATGTGTCGCCCCTTCTCGTGATCGACGTCAGGCCGTGCTGGGGGTGTGCGTGGGCGAGACGGGGAGCCGGTGCTTCCGCCTTGGAGGACCACCCTGCGGACGCAGTCACGTGGGAACGGTCCATCCGGCGGGCCCCAGCAGCGCCGGGCGGCGCGCCGTACTGTTTCCATGTCCGAATCACGGCATTGCATGAGTGCTCTGGGTGAGTGGGCGGATACTCTTTGTCAGCTGTCTTGATTGATCATCAGTATCCGAGGGGACTTCTCAATGAACCGCATGCGCAACGTACTTGCCGTGCTCGGCGTCACTGCTGGGCTGGTCACGGCCCCTGCTGCGAGCGCCTCAGCGAAGCCGGAAGACCGGACGCCCGCGTCCGCGACGCGGCACGAGCCCTGCACCGGCGAGTTCCGTGGCGATGCCCGGCTCGGCCCGAAGTGGCTTCCGAACAAGCGGCTGGCCCCCGTGGGCCCGCTCCTGAAGGGGTACAAGCGCACCGGCTCCCTGTCCCCGCAGACCTTCCTGAAGAAGTACTGGGAAGGTCCCGCCGACTCCGGCAGCTGGAAGTACCCGCCCAACGACGGCTTCGGTGACATCAACGGCCAGATCGACAAGGAGCCGACCAAGCTGCGTCCGGGCCAGCGACTGGACCGTTTCGGTTCTGAGTACGGCGGCTACCTGGCGCCTGCCGGCGACTCGTACGCAGAGCGTGCGCTGCCGCCGCAGAACCTCAACACCCGTGAGGCGCAAGTCGCTTGCGACTACCGCGTCTACAAGGTGGCCAAGCCGTTCTGGGTGTGGCAGGGCAGTATCGCCCCGTGGTTCGAGCAGCCGGGGGGCGGTCAGCAGATCAAGCTCGACGCGGTCTTCGTCGACCCGGGCCAGGGGCAGCGGCTGAACGTCAAGTGGCTGCTGGAGCACGCCTACCTCACGCCCGCCGGCGCGTAGCTTCAGCGTGGAACGCCAGGAATTGCGCGCGGCGTTGAGCGCGGCAGGAGTGGCCGACGGCTACTACCGCATCGAAGGCGTTCACGAACCGGTCCCCACCCCCACGGACTTCCTGTTTCTGCGGCAGGCATCCGATGGGGTGTGGGAGACCGGTGCGTACGAACGGGGCACGTACGAGGTCATCGCCCGCCATCCGAGTGAACAGGCGGCCTGTGCGCATCTGCTCCGCCTGCTCCTCTGAATCCGGACAGGACCGGGCCGGTCTCGGATTGAGGCCGAACCCGGTCCAGTTCGCCCACCCGCCCCACAGGCGCGGTGCGCCGAGCTCCTCCTCCACCGGCGGCATGGCGTCGGCCGGGCCTCGGTTCTCACGCAGTCGCGCAGGGCTCGGGCCTGCGCTCAGACCGCGCCACGACGTAATGGCCGTCAGCGACCGTCGTGACGGACGCTCCGCAAGGTCGCGGGCAGGCCGGTACCCGAAGGCGCTCGAAGAGATTTCCCCTGGAGGCCGGCAGCGATGTCCCGGATCGCGGGGAGCCGCGCGAACAGCGCTTCCCCGGGACAGTTGGTGGCATAGCCGTCGCGATGTCCCGAGATGGCGTCGAACTGCGCCGAAGTTCCCTTGGTGTACCGGCTCTTGTCATTGGTGGATGTGAGCCGCACCTTGCTGGTGGGGTCGACGCCGCTCAAGCCGAGCTTCCAGGCGGCGAGGGCGGCGATCGCGTGTTCCATGGCCGCCGGTACCGGCGTCCCTCGTCCGAAGGTGCCGATTGCGGCGATTCCCGCCGTGCCCTGGTTGAACCCGAGGGTGTGCGAGCCGATCACGGGTCGATCGGCACCACCGGCGCGACCTTCGTAGATGGTGCCGCACTTGTCGACGAGGAAGTTGTAGCCGAGGTCTCCCCATCTCCGGTCACGGGTCTGGCCCGTATAGAGATTGCGCAGCGTCCGCGGGACGTTCGCGCAGTCGTAATCGTTGGGTGTGTCGGTGTGATGGATGAAGACCGCCCTCACCCCTTCCGCATAGTGCGCATGCGGGTCGCGTCTGGTCTCGTCCGCCCGCCACCGCGTACGCGACACGATGGCTGGTTGCGGTGCTGCACGAGGAAGCGCCATGGAGGCCGCTCCGAGGGCCGGGAACGGTCGGGAGGGATCGACAGCCGCTTCCGGAACCGTCCCGGCCCGCCACACGGCGAGAGGTCCCTCCGGCGTCGTCTCGCCGGCACCACCGGCCGTCGCTGCACCTGGGGGCGCAGCCAAGAGAGCAATCGCTACAGGAGCCGTGACCCACAGCGCTATTCGATACAAACGCACGGGGAAACCTTCTTCTTCGTTCGCCGAGAGGACGGCGGGAGCGCGTATGCCCACAGCTTTGCGGTGGGGGGTTCGCCGCGCGCGCCGGGTTGCTGCAGTCAGGCGAGCGTGTCGACAGCCCCGCCCATCAGGGCGCTCCGGGCAGGGACCGGGTCGCCGCGGCGGTGTCGTGCGGTGTCGCGTCACCCATCCTGCTGGCGGGCTTACCGTCGACCACGGCGTGGAACCGATCTATGCATGACTGAAAGTGGGAGCCCTTATATCTCGACGCCCCGGATCGTCGTGCTCGGCGTCCAGCCCGGTGATCCGCCCTTTCGCCTGGTGGAGATCGACGGAGAGGTCGTCAGCGCGGCCACATCGGTGACGGACGTGCTGCTCACCGCCGCGGCCGCAGGCATCACCGTCCATGACCTCGATGACCCGGGCCTGATCCGTTGGGTGGGTGGCGGCAAGTTCCACTGGAGGCTGCACTAGGCACGTGCGACGCGCGGGCGGGGACGGACTGCCGAGAGCGAGCGCGAGCGAGCCGCCATCGGCTGATTCCGGCTGCCGTGGAGCCCCCGTGCGCGGTCCACGAGCTCACCGCGCGGGCGCATGTGCTCGGGGAGCCGATGCACGATGACGACCCCGCCCGCCTCTCCGCGCGTGGCCTGTCCGGCCGGGCGCTCGGCTTTCCGGGTCGGCGAGCGCAGTCGAGCCGCATGACGGCCGCATCGGGGCCCTTCGCCGGGATGGCCGTCGAGGCGTGGACGGGGGCGGCTGAGGCAATGGCGGGGGCGGTCGGTCGCAGTGGGGCGGACGCCGGACCCGTATCGGTACTTCTTGGTTCAGGGCGGGGGACGCGTGTCGGGGTTACGGACCGGTGACGTCGTGGCCGGGGGTCGGGGCTGCCGAGACGCGTGAGGCAGCGGGAGAGGAGGCGACACGTCACCGGCGTCGCGCGGCCCGTCCCGCTTCGGGAAAGTGGAGCGGACGTCAGCCCGACGCCAGCGGCGCGGCAACAGGACGTGAGCGCCGGGCGGGAGATTGATGCCATCGGGTCAGGGGCGGCTCACCGGACGACCGGGCGTCCGCGGCACCGTCACATTCGGGGGAACCTCCATGAGCGCGTTCCGTAATCGCAGTGTGGCGTGCCCGAGTACGTACTCGTCCATCCCACGCGCCGGGCGGGCCGTTGCACATCGCGGCCGGGTACTCGTTCGCCGGGGCGTCGCCGGACGCCACCATCGCGGACACATCGCAGGTCAGACACGCGGACACCGGGCCGCCCACCACTCCTTGGAGAAATCACGTGTTCGCGCTCAACATGCGTACGGCGGCTGCCGCAGTCACCGCCTCCCTTCTCACCGCGGCCGGTCTCGCCGCCACCGCGACACCGGCCACCGCCATCCACGGCGGGCAGAACACCACCGTGGTGGATCACCCCTACGCCATGCTCATCGAGACTCCGGACGGCCAGCAGTTCGGCGGCGGCACTCTCGTGGCCCCCACCAAGGTGCTCACCGCCGCTACTGCATCAAGGACGCCGCCGCGCCCCTCGACCTGCTGGTCATAGGCGGTCGCACCGACATGGGCAGCACCAAGGGGGCAGTCCGGCACGTTGCCTCGGTCAAGGTCCACCCGAAGTTCGTTCAGAACACACTCACCTACGACGCTGCCGTCGTCACGCTCTCCTCGGCGATGCCGTACGCGCCGCTTCCGGTGGGGGGACCGAAGGACTCGGCCCTGTACACCTTCGGGAAGACAGCGAAGACCGTGGGCTGGGGCAGGACCGGCACCAACACCTCGGGGACGCGGCTGAAGTCGGCCGTGCTCACCTTGGCGCCGCTCAAGAGCTGTGAGCCCTTCACCGACCCCAGTGAGTCCGACACACAGAAGGTGTGTGGGGTCACCGCCGTCGGCGCCCACGACAGCATCTGCCGCGGTGACTCCGGCGGTCCTCCGGTGGCAGGCTGGAAGGTGATCGGTGTCGTCTCCACAGGCAACAAGTTCTGCGACGACCAGTTCCCGGTCTCCGTCTTCACCCGAGTCAGCGCGGTTGCCGCGGGGCTGGGCCTCCCGGCCGCGTAGCACGAGCGACCGGTCCGGAGCGCCCGGCGGTACCGATCGGCCACGCGGTGCGTCCAGGGAAAGCGGCAGGCGGTCGGCCGCGGGCGCAACGGGTCGAGCAGCGGCGGAGCGGTCCGCCCCTCCCCGGCCTCGGCGGAGGTGCCGGCGCCGGCTGCGACATCGGCCGACGGAGGGCCGGTGGCTCGACCGCCGACCCGGCCCATGGCGTGGTGTCGATTCGTAGTCGGCCGTTTCGCCGACGTGTAGTTGGCCGCCAGGGACGCCGGACAGTGTTCCGTTGTCGCCGGCGCGGGATGTCGGCCCGAAGAAGGTGACTGTCAGGAAGGCGCCGACGAACCGCTTGGGCGGTTCTCGGGTCGGCCGACGTGTGGTGTGCCGACGTTGGCTATGGGGGCAGTGGTCGGTCGTCGACGACGTTCTTCATGACGAGGGTGGAGGTCACGCGCTGGACGCCCGGCGAAGTGGCCAGCTTCTGGTCGTAGAGCTGCTGGTAGGCGGCCAGGTCGGTGGTGGCGACGCGCAGGAGGCAGTCGGGTTCGCCGAAGAGACGCTGAGCCTGGATGACGTGGGGGATGGCGGTCACGGCCTCCTCGAAGGCGGTGACGGTGTCGCGGTCCTCTCAGCGCAGTGTGGCGAAGACGAGGGCTTCGAAGTCGAGGCCGACCGCGGCTGGGTCGACGACGGCGCGATAGCCGCGGATGGTGCCCTCGCGTTCGAGATCGCGCAGGCGGCGGTGGCAGGGCGAGACGCTCAGCCGCACGCGCGCGGCCAGTTGGGTGACCGTCGGGCGGCCGTCCAGCTGCAGCTCGGCAAGAATTTTCCCAGGGCATTCATATGAAAGGCCTCCCTCATCATGGCAGTCTGTGGGGTAAATATGGAAACTATTTCGGGCGTATTCGATCTGATCTTCCCTCTCAAGGCAAGGAATGAGAGGAATCGATCGATGGATACGACGAGGGTGGCGGCCTTTCTGGCAGTGGATCTGCTGCTGGTGTTCACGCGCGGACTGGGCCTATGCGATCGCGGCGGGGCTGCGGGGCCGGTCGCTCGTTCCTGCGGTTGCCGGGCTGACAGCCGGATACGCGGGATACGCAGTGCTCGCCGTGGCCGGTCCGGCGGGGATCGTGGCGAGTTCGGGGCCCGTTCTCACCGCGCTGACCGTTGCCGGGGCCGCCTACCTGATGCGGCTCGGCTGGGGTGTCCTGTCGCGGCCGACGGCCCTGGGCGAGTCAACAGAGACCGTGGCCTCATCACGCGGGCGGACCATGCTCAAGGGGGCCGGGATCAGCGGCCTGAACCCCAAGGCGCTGCTGCTCTACTTCTCACTGTCCCGCAGTTCATCGACCCCACCGGCGGCTGGCCGGCCGCCGCGCGGTCGGCGCTGCTCGGCATGCTCCACATGATGGCCTGCGCCGTCGTCCACCTCGCCGTCGGCGTGCTCGCCCGCACCGTGCCGAAGACCCGCCCGTCGGCGGTCGGGACGGTCCCCCGAGCCTCAGGTGCCATGATGATCGTCATTGCCGGGTTCCTGCCGGTGGAACGTCTGATCGGCTGACCGACCCCGCCTCACCCCGTTCACAGACCGTGATGTCCGTCGAAGGAGAGCACGTGGAAGACCAGACGCAACAGGAACAGGCGAGCCCCGAGGTGCGGGCACGGATCCGGGCCGGCTTCGACCGCCAAGGGCTCATGGGCCATCTCGGTGCACGGATAACCCACATCGGACCCGGACGTGTGCACATCGCGCTCCCGAGCCGCCCCGAAGTCACCCAGCAGCACGGCTATTTCCATGCCGGCGCCACCAGCGCCATCGCGGACAGCGCCGGCGGCTACGCCGCCTTGACGTTGTTCCCCGAGAACACCGATGTGCTCACTGTCGAGTACAAGATCAACCTGCTGGCGCCCGCCGTCGGCGACCACATCGAGGCGGTCGGGACCGTCCTGAAGTCCGGACGCACCTTGACCGTGTGCCGGCTGGAGGTGTTCGGCGCCGAGGACGGACAGCGGAAACTTGTCGCCAACGGGCAGCAGACGCTGATCCGCGTGAACAGGACCGCTCCGTGAGCCCACAGCCGTCGTTGCCGTCCTGGGTGACCTGGCGGCGGAGGCCGTTCCCCGACGCCAACACGCTGCTGCTGCCTGGACGCCAACCGGCCCTGGTCGACAGTGGGTTCGTCGGCCACGCCGAGGAGACAGCCGACTGGGCCCACGCACACGCCGGGGACGTCGGCCTGGTCGTGAACACGCACTGGCACTCCGACCACGTCGGCGGCAACGCCCTCCTCCAGGCGAGGGGCGCGGGCATCGCGGCCGGAGCACCGGAGGCGGAGGCCATCTCCCGCAGGGACCCGGGATGCTGCGCGGCCGAGTACCTCGACCAGCCGGTTGCCCCGTACACGGTCGACATACCGCTCGACGACGGACAGACCCTCCGGCTCGGGGAAGCGGACTGGGAGGTCATCCGCACTCCCGGGCACACCCCCGGGCATCTGGCGCTGTGGCAGCCGGACGAGCGACTGCTGGTGGTCGGGGACGCACTGTCGGACTACGACGTCGGTTGGGTGAACCTCGCCCTCGACGGGCTCGACGCGGCCACGACGGCGCTCGCCTCCTTGCGGCGGATGGCCGACCTCGCCCCGCGCGTGCTGCTCCCCTCACACGGACCCGTCCCGACGGATCCCGGTGCGGCGTTCGCCACCGCCCTGCGCCGGGCCCGGCGTCTCGTGGACGACCCGGACGGAGCGGTCTGGTACGGAGCCCGGCGGATCTTCGCGTTCGCCCTGATGATCCGCGGCGGTATCCCGGCCGAAGAGGTCGAGCCCTACCTGTACGCGCGGGCCTGGCTGACCGATGCCGCACGGCTCCTGGACCGCACACCCGAGGCGCTCGCCGCCGAGCTGACCACCGCGATGCTTCGCAGCGGAGCCGTCGTCGTGCGCGACGGGCGCCTTCACGCGGCCGCCGAACACGCCGCGGTACCACCGCAGTCGCTGCGCGTGCCGTACCCGCGCGCGTGGCCGGCAGCGGAGCCGCGCTGACCCGCGGCGGACATGGGTGGACAGCAGTGGGCCAACTGTTCGCTGTCCGCTCGGTCCTGACTGATTCCGTCAGAACATGTGCTCCGGCGCCGGGAACGTTCCAGTTGTCTCGTCGGCCACGAAGTCCCGGGCGGCGTCGAGCAGTACGCCATGCACCTCGGCGTACGGTCAGGACGGCGAACGCGCCGACGGCCTCAAGCGCCCTTTTGTGGCGCGAGCCATGCGCTGCGCATCCTCACCACGCCCGTGCCCGGTAGCCACCGAGGTTGTGTCGCGCCGAGATTCGTACGGCAGTTGCATTGAGTTTGTGGTGGACATTCCTTTGAGGTCTGGAGATGGTTTTCCGTGAAACAAGATCCCTTTCATGCTGATATGGATTTCGGCAATCCTGACTAATTCCTGATTTCTCGGAATGGGTTTCCTCCGGGAGATTTGTGGGAGTTTCAGGGCGTGGCCCTGAAAGCAGGGCATCCCGATCCCGTGAAGGGAAATTGATGAAACTCCGTACCTTCCCGACCCTTGCCGTCGCGACCGCGGTACTCGCGGTCGGCGGAATGCTGGCGGGCACCGCTCAGGCCTCGGTGTCCGCACCGGCCGCGGCCCGCCACACCCAGGTCTCCGGTGCGCGCCCCACGTCCGACACGCTGATCTACCCGAGGGCGACGCTGGAGAAGAACCAAGCCTGGACCTCGGGCAACGGCCGGGCCATCCTGCGGGTGCAGCAGGATGGGAACTTCGTCCTGTACAAGGACGGCCGCCCGGTGTGGCAGGCTCCCGGCGCCTATCCCAACGGTGATCACGCGGTCATGCAGGAAGACGGCAACTTCGTGCTCTACGACCGCGGCGGCAATCCGCTGTGGGCCTCCGGCACCTGGAACAAGGGGGCGTACCTCGCCATCCAGGACGACGGAAACGTAGTCGTCTACAACGCGGACAGGCGCCCGGTCTGGGCCACCAACACCGGGGACTGACCGCCTCGACGGCATTGGTCCGGGGTTTCTTCTCGTGACCCTTTGAGGGCATCAGACCCAGCCTCGATCTTGCATGACGGTCCGTCGGTTCTTCCGGCGGGCCGTTTCGCTGTTGTGGGCTGATGGCGGGAATCCTGACGGCCCGGCTGTCGCGTCGGGTGGGCGCCGGTTTCCACAGCTCCGGTGAGGCAGTTCTGCTCGTAGGGGCGGGAGGTGCTGGCCGGCCGGGGTTCGGCAGGGTTTGGAGCCGTTCGGCTGTTGCGGTGATCACACCGGTCCAGGGCCAGTGCGCCGCGAGGCGGAGGTAGCGGTGGCGGCCGGTGGTGACCAGTTGGGCAGCGTCGGAGAACAGTCGCAGCCGCAGGCGTTTGGGTTCCCATGGCCTGGTGTGGCTGGTGAGGGCGAGCATCGGCGTCCAGGCCAGCAGATCCAGGGCGAGCTGGACGATCTCCAGCCGGATCTGGTTCTGTGCGAAGCCGCGCAGGGGAAGGTTGCGCGGGCCGGTGTCGCGCGCATTGCGGATGCGGTCCTCGCAGCGGGTGCGCTCGCGGTGCCGCAGTTCCAGGGCGGCGATCGCGCCGGGAGTGTGGGTGGCGAAGCAGGTCAGGCGCATGTCGTCGGCGTCAGTGAAACGCAACTGGGCGCCGGGGCACGGGCGTTCTTTGCGGTCGATCAGGCGCATCCCCTTCGGTCAGCCTTTCAGGCAGTCTCCGGCGAGTTCGGCGGCCCAGGCGCCGTCGCGGACCTGGCCGCCGGGCTCGATGGCCGGCGTCCAGGCCGATGCCGGGACCTTCAGCACGGCTTGGCGAATGGCGTCGGTAGTGGTCATGCCGACTGAGTACGACAGCCACCGGCCCCGTGCGATGGGCCGGTTGACGAACTCGTGGGTGCCGCCGCCGGAGTCGGTGCGGATCAGTGCGGCGTCCGCGCCGGTACTTCTTTCGGGAGCTGGGCCAGGGCCAGTTGGGTGGCGGTGATGTGGTCGGCGGCGGTGTCGCTGCTCGCGCTCCCCGCTCTGAGGGCGGTGCTTCATCCTTGGCCCAGCGCGCCCTCAGCGGGGCAGCGTGTAACGGAGCAGACGTGAGCGGGCATCGCGCGCGGGCAGGCCGAGTCCTGTCCCGATCTCGGTCACCGTCCTCGCGTCCGACTGTGCGTGGCACGCCGCCGTGCGGCCGGCATCGGCGATTGTGCGTTCCAGGGTGGCGATCGCTCGCAGTGCGGCCAGCGGCTCATCGTCGGCGAGCGCGTCAAGCCGCTCCTCCACCCGTGTCAGCAGCGCGACCACGTCCTCCGGTACCGGTACCGCGGCTGAACCGACGTCAGCCATGTGCTGGTCCCAGTCCTCCTCGGGGCCCGACGTGTCGAACAGGTCCGGGCAGCGCCGGTCCACGGCATCCCAGTCCAATGGATAAAGGCTGTCACCGCGCCAGCCGCACGAGCACACCGCCCGCATCTCCGAGGCTCGCGGTGCGCCCAGCGTGCCGTCGTACACCCACCAGTCGCTGCTCCTGTGCACGGACGGGCCACTGCCGACGTCGAAGATCACCGGTTTCGGCTCCGTGCCGTCAGCCACGAGAACCCCCGGCCTGCCCTCATGAGCCACACCGAACTCCTCGGTCTGCCACACGATTTCCCACCTCTCCTCTCGGTCCGGACGGAAGGGCGCCGCCAGCCTGTTCGCACCGTTCCGGACAGGTCCGTCACGTACCGGTGGCCCATACCCCTGACGATGCCGGACGCCGTTGCCCCATGACAGGCGATTACCCGAACCGGTGAACAATGCCTAAGTGGTCGGCTCCGGAAGTCCTTCGGGGGTTGATCACGCTGCCAGGGCGATGGAGGATTCTTGGTGTCGGTCGGCGGATGTGTGTCGGTCGA